>JBGOTY010000317.1:0-4215 GCA_041476745.1 Verrucomicrobiia bacterium
AAGGTTGAGCAGCTTGCCCTTGCCCGTCAGGAAAAACTGCCAGCCCCAGTACAAGCGGATGACCAGCAGGAATGGTGATTGCAGTTTTGAAACCAGACTGACGTACAACGCGTACAGTTTCTTCATGATTTCACCCCGCCGATCAATGAGGCGTCCGCGTGGCGGACGGCCCGAGTTGCGGGAATCCTACTGGCGCGTCCGCATCTTTTCAAGACGCATTGTTGGGGAATTTGAGCACGACGGTCGTGCCGGCGCCCGGCGCACTCTTGATCGCGACCGTTCCGCCATGGAGCGCGAGGATGGATTTCACAATCGCCAGGCCGAGCCCGAGGCCTTGCGGGTATTGCGACCGCGAGCGATCGGCGCGATAAAAACGGTCGAAGATGCGCGGGAGATGTTCGGGGTCGATCCCCGCTCCCGTGTCGGTCACATCGATGTCCATCCATCCGCCGTTCGGAGGCGCCACGGAGATCCGCACCTTGCCGCCGCGCGGGGTGTACTGCAGCGCATTGGAAAGCAAATTGGCGAGCGCCTGTCGGAAGAGCAGCGGATCGGCGTTCAACTGCCCCTCCCCCGTGCAGGCCACTTCCACTCCCTGTTCCTCGGCCACGACATCGTAAAACTCTCGCACGACCTCAATCTCCCGGCGAACATCCAAGGCCGAGCGTTTCAGCTCGGTCTCGGCATTTTCCGCCCGGGCCAGGAAGAGCATGCTATCGATCAGGTGTGATAGCCGCCCGCATTCCTCGAGACTGGAGGCCAGCACGTGCTGGTATTCTTCCGTCGTTCGCGGTTTCGAGAGCGAGACTTCCGCCTCGCCCATGAGATTGTTGATGGGTGTTCTCAGTTCGTGGGCCATGTCCGCCGAAAACTGCGAGAGCCGCGCGAATGAATCCTCGAGACGATCGAGCATGCCGTCGAACGCCTCCGCCAGCGCTGTCAACTCCTGCGGCCAATGCGTCGAACCGATTCGCTCATGGAGCTGCGTCGGGCCGATGCGCTGCGTCGCCGCGGTGATTTTCGCCAGCGGTCGCATACCCATCCCGGCCACCACGACCCCTGCCGCGGCGGACAACCCCAGTCCCAACAGGACCACCCCCGCGAGCCGCCGACCAAAATTCTGGACCAGCCTCTCTTCCTTGGAAACATCCAGGGCAACCTGGAGCACCATTTGCGTGTCGCCCGCGTGCCCGACCTGTCCCCACGCCGAGGTCAAGAGATACCATCTTCCGTCACGCGCCCGGGTTTTTACAAACTGCCGGGGCGGTTCCGTCACTTTAACAGGATGCGGGAATTGAAAACCCTCCACCACTTCTCCCATGTGCGGCGTTGCCTCGAACTCTCGCCCTTGCCCGTCCATGACCCGCGCGTAATAATTCGGGTACATACCTTCCATGCTGATTTCGGCATCCATGCCTTGCGGATTGTTGGGGAGCTCGCGCAAGGCCGCGCGGATGTCGTGCACCTCGTCCTCCAGAAATTGACCGGCCAAATCATCGACATTCCGCGCCAGCATCCAATAGACCAGGACGCAGCACACCGTCAGGATCCCCGCTGCCGAAAGGACGTAGAGCAACGTCAGCCGAAAGGTGATCGACGACCACCACCGCCGCGGCCCGTGCGAGCTGCCCGTCGCCTGCTCAGCGATCTTCAAGGACATAGCCGACCCCGCGGACGGTGTGGACCAATTTCTTCGCGAATGGTTCGTCAATCTTCTGCCGCAGACGGCGGACGGCGACATCCACCACATTGGTATTGCTGTCGAAGTTCATATCCCAAACCTGCTCCGCAATGATTGTTCGCGAGAGAATCTCGCCCGCGCGCCGGGCCAGCAGCGACAGGAGATCGAATTCCTTGGCGGTCAGATCGACGCGTTTCCCGGCGCGGGTCACTTTGCGCCGGGGAAAGTCGATTTCCAGGTCCGCGAGTTTCAGTGTCTCCACCGGCCGGGACGAACCGCGCCGCAAGACGGAATGCATCCGTGCGAGCAACTCGGAGAACGCGAAGGGTTTCACCAAATAATCATCGGCACCCAATTCGAGGCCCTTCACCCGGTCGTGAACCTGGTCCCGCGCCGTGAGGAACAGCACCGGTGTCTGTTTCCCCGTGCGCCGCAACTCCGCGATCACCGACCAGCCATCCCGCCGCGGGAGCATCACGTCGAGAATCACCAGATCGTAGGCGCTGGTCTGCGCCAGGTGCAATCCTTCCTCACCATCGACGGCGCAGTCCACCACGTAGCCGCCCTCGGAAAGCCCGTTCCGCAAATAAGCCGCTGTCTTTGGTTCATCCTCCACAACCAGAATTCGCATTGGTATCGTTCCCCTTCCAGACCTGATTCAGGTACCCGAGTAAACTACAGCTTCCGAAGCTTGTTTGCCAAGAGCCGGTTCCGCATTTGATTACCGACCGCCGACAACGACGGGCTGGCAATTCACTACTTGACGGGGTGGGCTCTGGACTGTAAAAGTGGCGCGGCTAGAATGACTTCGGGCCCCGACTGCGGTCGGGCAAGGATGCAATCGAAGGTCATTGTCATTTTGAGTGGAGGGCGTGGGGAGACAAGCGATTTAGATGTTTGGCAAATTTCTAAACTATTTTTCGACCGATATTGGCATCGATTTGGGAACCGCGAACACGCTGGTGTATGTGCGTGATCGCGGTATTGTTTTGCGAGAGCCCAGCGTGGTGGCCATCCAAACGGGGACAAGCCACGTGCTGGCGGTAGGAGAAGAGGCGAAAAGGATGTTGGGTCGTACGCCAGGTAACATCCAGGCCATTCGCCCCATGAAGGACGGCGTCATCGCGGATTTCGAGATCACCGAGGCGATGTTGCGCTATTTCATCCAGAAGGTGCACAACCGCCGATACGGCATTAAACCGCGAGTGATTGTGGCGGTGCCGAGCGGGATCACCGAGGTGGAGAAGCGCGCCGTCAAAGACAGCGCCACCCATGCCGGGGCGCGGGACGTTTATCTGATTGAAGAACCGATGGCGGCCGCCATCGGCGTTGGGCTGCCGGTGCAAGAGCCGGCGGGCAACATGATTGTGGATATTGGCGGTGGCACGACGGAAGTGGCCCTGATCAGCCTGGCGGGCATCGTGTTGAGCCGCAGCGTGCGTGTAGCAGGCGATGAACTGGACGAAGCCATCATCCAGTACATGAAACGCGCTTACAATTTAATGATTGGCGAACGCATGGCGGAGGACATCAAGATTAAGATCGGCTCGGGCTACCCGCTCGAACAAGAGCTCACCATGGAAGTCAAAGGACGCGACCTGGTGGCCGGCTTGCCGAAAACCTTGACGGTTACCTCCGAGGAAGTGCGCGAAGCGTTGCAGGAGCCGATCTCGACCATCGTCGAGAACGTCCGCGTCACGCTCGAGCGCTGCCCTCCCGAACTGGCAGCCGACCTTGTCGACCGCGGCGTCATGCTGGCGGGCGGCGGGGCGCTCATTCGGGGCATCGACAAGCTTCTCGCCGAGGAGACGGGGCTGCCCGTTCACATCGCTGATGATCCGCTGAGCGCGGTGGCGATGGGTACGGGCGTGGTGCTCCAGGAACTCGGCTATCTCGAGAAGCTCGCCAAGAATTCATCGTAAGCGCCATCCCACCTGCTCCACCCGCCGAAGAATTGGCCTGTTGTAGCCGCCGGCCTTGGCCGGCGCAGACCAGAGTCTGCGACTACGGACGGGCACGGAAGTTTGATTGAATCGGAAAAATTTGGTCATTATCGGATTGCTGGTGGTCGGCTGGATCATGTTTCTGGGCCAACCCAACGCTTTCTCGGGTAAGCTGCGCATGGTTTTCGTACAACTTGGCACGCCGTTCGTGAAGCTGGGAGATCATTTCCCCTTCGTCCAGTCGCGTCGACTCCTCGCCAGACAAAATGAGGAATTGCGGCGGGAAAACGATGCGCTGCGCCAGCAGGTGCGCGCCCTGGGTGAAACGGGAGATGAGAATCTGCGTCTGCATCAGCTTCTCAGACTGAAGGAGCACACCCCCTTCCACACCGTCACCGCGCGCGTCATTGGTCGCGATGCGTCCAACTGGTGGGAGAGCATCCAGATCGACCGCGGCAGCAACGATGGTCTCCACATGAACATGGCCGTGCTCAACGCCGACGGCCTCATCGGCAAGATCGTCTTCGTCACCAAAGACGAGAGCCGCGTTCTCCTGCTCACCGATCCGAACTGCAAAGTCAGTGCACTCCT
>JBGOTY010000318.1:0-4181 GCA_041476745.1 Verrucomicrobiia bacterium
CGTATCACCTTGTCCAACGCCCGTGTCTCTGTCACGTCCGTTCTCGGTTCCATTGCTCGCTCTCCTTGCTCTGGTGGTTGGTTATCCAACCAGACCAAGAACCCGCCCAATGTGCGAAACAAATCCTACGTTATCCATTTGGTGGATAGGGGGCGCACTTACACCTGCAGGCCAGCGCAGCTCAGGCCGCTGACGCCCCAGGTCTCGAGGTGTGACCCGATACCGCTGAGAGCCGGACAATAGCGGAGCGCCAGTTAAACAACCAGACGGAAGTTACGGCAGGTTGATGTCAATGCGGTAGAACTCATTCGACGGCACCGCATTCATATCGGTAATCGTGGCCTGATTGCCATTCATCACAGGACCGGTGTAACCGGTCAGTTGCGTCCAAACACCACTGACCATGTCGGTGGTGAACTGCGGCGTGTAGGTGCGCCCGCCGACCACGGGGTTGAAGAGCAGCTTCATCTGCGTCGGCTGATTGGTCACACTGGCGATGGTAAGTACAAACATCGAGGCCGGGTTGGTCGGGTCGAGGCCGGCAACATATTTGAACTGGTTATTCTGGCCGGTGCCATCGGCATCCACGTTGGCGGCGGCCAATGGGTTGGTCGTGCTGCCGAAATATTGTATCTGCCATTGGGCAAAGGTCTGGGACGCGACTGTCGTCGCGCTCGCTTGGGCGGAGTTGGTGCCTTCGTTGCAGCTGATCGATACAGACGAAACCACATAATAATAAGTCGTCCCGCTCGTCAGGCCGGTATCGGTGTAGTTGGTGGTTACCAGTCCGCTAATGACCGGCGTGTAGGGTCCGCCGTTACTCGACGACCGTTTGACGTTGTAGCTGGCAGCTCCGGATACGGGGGCCCAATTCAAGGTTGCTTGCGCACTTCCCCCAGTGGCGGTCAAACCGGTCGGCGCCGCCGGCAACAACTCGATGATTTCTATGCCACTGGACTTCGGCTGATCCGCCGTGCCGACCGAGTAGGCGATGACAATTTTATTGCTAACGGGCGCGACCGTGTACTGCTTGATCACCGCGGCGTTATTGGTGGCCGCCGCGGCCCAAACATCGAAGTTCGTGAGGACCTGTGTGCCGTTGATGGAGACGTTGAACTTCCGGCTGTTCGCGGAATTGAAGAAGATTTCCGCGAAATGCAGCCGCACGTTGTAGGTAACGCCGCTGGTCAGGCCGCTGAAGGTGTAGGTGTTGGCTCCCCAGCGTTCGCTTTGGTAAACCGCCTGGGGCGCGGGATTGGTTACGCCGTTGGTTTTGATCGCCGCACCCGTCGTGGAGGTATTTCCGCCCGAGAAGTCCGTGTCGGCGACGAATTGGCCGGCAGCGCCACCTCCGGAATTCACGGCAAAGTAGTAGGAGCCCGTCACCGTGGCAGAGACCTGGCTGGAATTGGTACCCTCGCCAATGTTATTCACGCCCGAGACCACGTAATAGTACGTTGTGCAGTTGGTGACACCGGTGTCGGAATAACTGGTCGCTGTGGGATTGGCGTTGGTGGTATATGGCCCGCCGCTGACCAGCGACCGCTTCACGTAGTAACTGGTGGCATTGTTGGCCGCGTTCCAACTCAGGGAAACGGACGTGCCAACCGGAGTCGCCGTCAATCCCGTGACCGTTGATGGAGGTACCGTAGGCGGGGAGATCTGGAAGACACGGACGTAATCCACCTGCATTTCCTGGGGCAATGAGGCAGCGATGGCATTGGTATCCGTGGTGCCAGCGTAACTACCGCCAGTAGCGAAGTTCATGAGCAGGAAAAACGGCTGGTTGAAAGGGAATGGATAAGGGTTCCCGGTAGAACTCGACCAATTGGTTAGCGTTTGGAAGACCGTTCCATCAACAGACCACGCGAGCGAGTTGGTATTCCAATCGAGATCGTAGACATGGAAGTTGGTGATGGAATCGCCACCGGTGAAAAAGTACTTCGAGGTCTGGCCGGTGAGAGTTCCTCCATTATGGAGGCTTCCCTGATTGAAAGTGGGCGTCCCATTATTTTCCACCACATCGACTTCGCCGCACCCTGGCCAGCCCAGGTTGGCAATGTTTGTCCCCATCATCCAGAGCGCCGGCCACATGCCCACGCCGGAGGGGAGTTTGGCGCGCCACTCGACGCGTCCATACTTAAACCAGAACTTGGTCTCGGTCTTCATGCGGGCGGAGGTAAAGCGGAATGTGTTGGTGAGTTCTACTTGCGCGTGGATATGGAGCAAGCCACCTGCAACGTAAGCATTATTCGTACGACTGGTATAAAACTCCTGTTCGTTGTTACCCCAGCCACCGTTATTACCGCTCTCGAAGACCCATTTGGTCGAATCGGCATTGGAACTGGTGACGCTATTGAACTCGTCGCTCCAGATGAGTGTCAAGGTCTGGCCGTACGCCATCGGTGTCACGGTCCCGAGCAATCCGATGAACAATAGCGTGCCGACGGTAAGAGTCAAAAACGGCCGGTTGGTTCGAACCAAAGAAGAGGCAAAAACCCGTAGTGCAGTCATCGTGAACTGGTCCCGTATTCCTATTGTTATAGTATGCTGACCCGCCTCAAAAGTGCAACCTCAAAGGCAAATGATAACGTTTTCATTGCAGGCACAACTGCCGTAACGAGTTATGCAGGCGTAGTAGCCACATATCAGGCTATTACAGTGAAAAATGTGAAGTGAGATTTCGTTTGCATCCCGCAGTACCGACCTCGAAATTCATCTTTTGAACGTGCTCCCCTCAACTACGGCCCGAGCCGAACCCGGTAGTAGCGGCCGGGGCCATTGGTGACCGCGCCCGCATCGAGATAGTTCGTCGTGGACTCGCCACTGCCGGGCACGAAGATCACCGAACTGATGAGGTCCGCGAAGTTGTTGCTCGAATAGCCGCCGGCCGCAGCATCCTGAATCACATAGCTCAAGCCACCGACCGTCGTCCAAGTGACAAGTATGTCGTTCCCCTGGGCTGTCACGGAAGTGATGTGGAACACGGATTTATTGTTCGTTGGGTCCGTGCCCGCCTGAAACTCCTGGAAGTTGCTCATGCCGTCGCCGTCGGGGTCTTCTGCAGCAAGCGTAGGATCGAATGGATTCAAGTGGTATTGTTGTTTCCATCCGTTGGGAATTCCGTCGCCGACCTGACTCTTGGTCGGGTCGAGGAGCGGCTGGGCAGACAGCTCGACCAGATTGGTGTCGGAGGTACCGCAACCATCAACCGCATTCACCCTGAAGAAGTACGTAATCGGGCTGTTGCTTCCCGGATACAGCGGAATGAATACCGATAACGCATTGGTGTTCAGCAACGGATTGATCTCCCCTCCGCTATTGGTCGCCTCATACACCCCGTAGGTAAACGGCGCCATCCCTGACGCCGCCGACCAGCTCAACGTCGCGCCTTCGATCGCAGGAGTGATACTGCCCGGTCCCGCGAAAAGTGGCGGGCTGGCGTAGGTAAACCCGTTGGTGAGCGATGTCGGAGGTTTGCCGGGAGTCTTGACCACGACAGTGTACGTCCCCGGCGAGTTGGCACCGGTGACGGCCGTTAGCGTGTTGGAATTGACCCAGGTGACACCGGTGGCGTTCACGCCGAAGATGGTAATCGTGGACCCGTTTTGAAAGTTGGACCCGCCAATGGTAATCGCCGTGCCACCACTCGCGCAGCCGATGGAGGGGGTGACCGACACGATCCGGGGTGGAGGCGGCGGAGGAGGCACCACGTACCACACCAGTGAATCGGTGACGTTGGTGCCGCCTTTGGTGCCAATGGCCTGGACATAGTTGGAACCGCCGGCAAGCGAAATCGCCCAGGTGAAGATGTTGCTGGTGCTCGTTCGCGTCCCCCGTGAAATGCTATTGAGAAAAAGTTCCACGGAATCGCAATTGGAATACGCCTTGGCCGTGATGTTGTTGGTGCGGGTCGTGGAGGTATGTCCGGTGATATACACCATTGCGTTGGTGGTCCAATTTGCCTTGTACCAGTAAAAGGCATCCTTGCGAACCTGCCGGTCGTAGGTGACGAGGCCCTTGTCGTTGAGGCCGGGGGTGTTGCCTTCATTGCGGCCGTCCGAGGCGAAATCGAACATATTCCAGACATACTTTCCCCAGAGGAAGGGTCGCACCTTCATTTGCTGCCAATAGGACTCATGAAACAGATTCTGGTATTCCTCGGGGTGGTAAGAGCCCGC
>JBGOTY010000319.1:0-4176 GCA_041476745.1 Verrucomicrobiia bacterium
AATCCCGGCGCCCACCAGCGCGAGAGCGAGCACGATCAGTATCGCGACAACAATCGAGATGATTTTGATTGCCTTCACTTTTCACCTCCACTAGTTCGTATTTGGCTTACCCTGCATTCTCGCTTACAATAGGCGCGTTTTTCAACAATGGACAAGCTCTTCGTCATTTTCAATCCCGCTGCGCGCGGGGAAAAATCCCAGCGAGTTCGCAGATTTTTGGAGGCGAGGGCCGGGCATTCCGTCACCGTGGCGCCGACGGAGCGTGCAGGTGACGCGAGGTTGCTGGCCGCGCGGGCAGTGCAGGAGGGCTTCCGCATCATCGTCGCCGCGGGTGGTGACGGCACGATCAATGAAGTCGTCAACGGCATTGGCACCTCCGACGCGGCGCTCGGCATATTGCCACTCGGCACCGTCAACGTTTTCGCACAGGAACTTCGCATTCCGCGCCGGATCGATACCGCGTGGCAGGTCATCCAAACGGGGGCGATGCGTACGATCGATCTCGCGTGCGCCGAAGCTGGCGGCGCCACGCGTTACTTTGTCCAACTGGCCGGCGTCGGCTTTGATGCGCAAGCGGTGCGGGACGCCAGTTGGGAACTGAAGAAGAAGATCGGCCCGCTCAGCTATGTGTGGGCGGGAATCAAGACCTTGGGGACGACGCTCGCGCAGGTGGAGGTTTCCGTGAACGGCAGCGGCCCGCGGGCGGCCGGTGCCGCCGTGCTCGTGGGCAACGGACGCTTCTACGGTGGGCGTTTCGCGCTCTTTCCGAAGGCGCGAATGGACGACGGGTTATTGGATGTTTGTGTCTTTGAGAGCTGCGGCTATTTGGACGTGTTGCGCTACGGGCACGGTATTCTGCGCGGCGCGCATATCGACCTTGGCGACGTGGAATACTTTCAGGCGGAGCGACTGGTCTGTACCGCGCCCAGCACGACGCCGTTTGAGCTGGACGGTGAGGACGCGGGCGACGCGCCGGTCACGTTCTCGATCGTGCCACGCGCCCTGCGAGTGATCGTGCCGAAATTGGACGGAGGAAAAGAACATGCTTGATGAGTTCATGCAGTCCCCAGCCTATGTCATGGCCTGCCAACAGTACGACCGCGTCGCCGACATTCTCGACATCGGGCAAAGCGAACGCATTCGCACCAAGATGCCCAAGCGCGCTCTGATCGTGTCGGTCCCCACGCGCATGGACGACGGACACACGGAGATGTTCACCGGCTACCGCGTCCAGCATCACCTCTCGGTTGGCCCGACCAAGGGGGGGCTGCGTTATCACCCGGACGTGACGCTCGGCGAAGTCGCGGCCCTGGCGATGTGGATGAGCTGGAAATGTTCGCTGTGCGGACTGCCCTACGGCGGCGCGAAAGGCGGTGTCACGTGTGACCCACACAAGATGAGCCGCGGCGAGAACGAACGCATGACGCGCCGTTTTACGCAAGAGATGATCCCGTTCATCAGCCCGCACGTGGACGTCATGGCGCCCGATCTGGGCACCAACGAGCAGACCATGGCGTGGATAATGGACACGTACTCGATGCACGAGGGTAATCCCGTTCCGCAAATCGTCACGGGCAAACCCGTCGCGCTCGGCGGCTCGGCTGGGCGCAAGGAAGCGACCGGCCGCGGCGTCGCCTACCTCGTCAACCGCGCGCTGGACAACCTGAACATGAAATCCGAGGGCACGCGGGTCGTCGTGCAGGGTTTCGGCAACGTCGGGTCAATCACCGCGCAGCAGCTTCACCGATTCGGCGCCAGGATTATCGGGGTCAGTGATTTCACGGGCGGTCTCCACAATTCACACGGGCTGGATGTGAACAAGCTCATCGACCACACCACGCGGCACGGCAGTCTGGAGGGGTTCGTGGATGGCTGCGAGCCCATCACGAACGATGAACTGCTGCAACTCGAATGCGAAGTCCTCATCCCCGCCGCGCTCGAACGCCAAATCACCGGGAAAAATGTCGGCAAGATTCGCTGCCGCGTCCTGGCGGAGGCTGCGAACGGGCCGACCACCATCGAGGCCGACAGCGTGTTGCGGCAACGCGACGATATCTTCCTCATCCCCGACGTGCTCTGCAACGCGGGCGGCGTCATCGTCAGTTACTTCGAGTGGGTGCAGGACTTACAGAGCTTTTTCTGGACGGAAGCGGAGGTCAACGACAAGTTGTATCGTCAACTCGAATTGGCCTACCAGCAGGTGTTGCAGATGGCCAAGAAGCAGAAACTCTACATGCGCGATGCCGCGCTTGCGCTTGGCATCAGCAAAATCGCCCTGGCCAAGCAGGTCCGCGGACTTTTCCCCTGACGAGACGTGAGACGCATCGACAAACCGACCACCGATCCCGCCCACGACATTCTCCGTGCCGTGCGGCGGCCGCTCGACGTTTTCTTTTCCCCCGCCACCGTCGCGGTCATTGGCGCCACGGAAAAAAAAGACAGCGTGGGCCGCACGATTCTCTGGAACCTCATCACCAGCCCGTTCGGTGGCACGGTCTATCCAGTTAACCCGAATCGCGCGAGCGTGCTCAGCATTCGTGCGTACCCGAGAATTGCCGATATTCCCGAGCCAGTTGATCTTGCCGTGATCGTCACACCCGCGCCGACCGTACCCGGCATCGTCGCCGATTGCGTCAAGGCCGGCGTGAAAGCCGCCGTCGTTATCTCCGCCGGATTCAAGGAGACCGGCGACGCCGGTGCGGAGTTGGAGCGGCAGATTTTGGAGGAAGCGCGCCGCGGCCGGCTGCGCATCATCGGCCCAAACTGCCTAGGCGTGATGCGTCCACCGAATGGACTCAACGCCACCTTCGCGGGCCGGATTGCGCATGCGGGTAATGTCGGCTTCATCAGCCAGAGCGGCGCACTTTGCTCTGCCGTGCTCGACTGGAGCCTGCGTGAGAACGTCGGTTTCAGCGCCTTCATCTCCGTCGGCTCCATGCTCGACGTCGGCTGGGGCGATCTCATCGATTATCTTGGTGACGACTCGAAAACCCAGAGCATTGTCATGTACATGGAGACGATTGGCGATGCTCGTGCGTTCCTGTCCGCCGCGCGCGAGGTCGCGCTTTCCAAACCAATCATCGTCATCAAGCCGGGCCGCACCGAAGGCGCGGCCAGGGCCGCCGCATCGCACACGGGCTCGCTGACGGGCAGTGACGACGTCCTCGACGCCGCGTTTCGCCGCAGCGGCGTGCTGCGCGTCAACAGCATCGCCGACGTCTTCTACATGGCCGAGGTGCTGGCGAAACAACCGCGCCCCAAAGGCCCGCGCTTGACGATTCTCACGAACGCCGGCGGACCCGGCGTGCTGGCGGTGGACGCTTTGCTCACGAACGGTGGCGAACTCGCCGAGTTGTCGAAGGAGACGCTGGACGCGTTGAATCAGATTCTGCCGACGGCGTGGAGCCACAATAATCCGATCGATGTCCTGGGCGATGCCGGAGCGGAGCGCTATGCCAAAGCGCTCGAAATCGCCGCGAAGGACCCGCAGACGGACGGTCTGCTCGTCATTCTCACACCACAAGCCATGACCGATGCGACACAGACGGCGGAACAATTGAAGCCGTACGCGAAAACATTCGGCAAGCCCGTGATCGCGAGTTGGATGGGCGGCGGGGATGTCGCTGCAGGCGTGGAACTTCTCAATCACGCTGACATCCCGACGTTCCCGTATCCCGACACGGCCGCGCGCATGTTCGCGTACATGTGGGGTTACACCTATGCGTTGCACGGGCTGTATGAGACGCCGTCCTTGTCGGGCCAGGAAGACGTGGACGCACCCGATGTGGCCCGCGCCGCGAAACTTATCCGAGGCGTTCGCAAATCCGGTCGCTCCCTACTCACCGAATTTGAGTCGAAGCAACTGCTGACAGCGTATGGCATTCCCACGGTCGACACGCACATTGCCAAGGATGAGACCGAGGCCGCGAAGCGCGCGGCAGAAATCGGCTACCCGGTCGTGTTGAAGCTCTACTCCCAGACGATCACTCACAAGACCGACGTTGGCGGCGTGAAATTGGACCTCACCAACGCCACAGCGGTGAGGAAGGCGTTCGCAGCCATTAAGAAAGCGGTTGTTGAAAAAGCCGGTGCGAAACACTTCCTGGGCGTAACGGTGCAGGCGATGATCAAGCTCGATGGTTACGAATTGATCCTCGGCAGCAGTCTCGACCCTCA
>JBGOTY010000320.1:0-4152 GCA_041476745.1 Verrucomicrobiia bacterium
CGTTCGGGGCGCTTTTTTTGATCGCTTCGCAGACGCTGCCGACGATGCCGGCGTTGGTCTTCAGCAAATCGTCGCGGCTCATGCCGGGTTTGCGGGCGATGCCGCTGGTGACGACGACGAGGTCGCTGCCCGCGCAGGCGGCGGGATCATTCGCACCCGTGACCTTGGCGTCGAACCCTTCGAGGCAGGCCGACTCCATCATGTCCAGCGCCTTGCCCTGCGGCATGCCTTCGATGATGTCAACCATCACCACGTCGGCGAGCTGTTTTTCCACGATGCGTTGCGCGGTGGTGGACCCGACAAACCCCGCGCCGAAAACGGTAACTTTGCGATTCATATACTTTCCTGAATTGTGAGGTGATTGTGTCGTTGCTGTAACGCGTTGTTATTAAGGAAAAAGCGCGGACTGTCGAGCCGGAATTGGGGCGACGCGAGCGTTGACGCTCGGTCGGCATAATGGTAGCTTTATCCTGACGTATCCCTGTAGGGCGATGCGACCCTCTGGGAGGCGGCCATGAGGAACGTACTAAACGAAAACGTGTTGGTGCTCAATCGTCTGTGGCAGGCGATCAATGTCTGCACGGTCGAGCGCGCGTTTATGCTCCTCTACATGGGCCACGCCGAAGTGGTTGTCGAGGATAGCGGCGACTTCCAGACCTTTGATTTCCACGAGTGGCGCGAATTCAGCCAAGGACACCACGGCGAGGACG
This sequence comes from Verrucomicrobiia bacterium, assembly GCA_041476745.1. Taxonomy (GTDB): domain Bacteria; phylum Verrucomicrobiota; class Verrucomicrobiia; order Palsa-1439; family Palsa-1439; genus Palsa-1439. The sequence continues at coordinate 711 of JBGOTY010000320.1, forward strand.
TGGTCCACACCGTCTCGTTCAAGATCCGCATCCCGCGCGTGATCCTGCTGCTGTTTTTTGATCGGCTGCCGCACAAGGAAGTGAAGTTCACGCGGCACAACATTTTCGAGCGCGACCACAACATGTGCCAGTATTGCGGCAAACATTTCGACCGCCGCGAATTGAACCTCGACCACATCGTCCCCCGCGACCGCGGCGGCACGACCACATGGGAGAACATCGTTTGTGCCTGCATCCCATGCAACACGCGCAAGGCCAACCGCACGCCGACGGAAGCCGGCATGCACCTCGTCAAAAAACCCAAGCGTCCGAAGTGGCGTCCGTTCGTCAACGTCACCATCAGCAGCATCGCCCACGATAGCTGGAAGCATTTCCTCGATTTGGCGTATTGGAACGTCGAATTGGGTGAGGATGTGAAGTAGGGCGGCGCGAACCGACTTGGTCTGTTTTGCCGTCGACGTTATGCTGAGAACACCGTACACAGCAATGAGTGACGAACGCAAAGAGAAGAGCCGCGTAACGTATACGCAGGCGGCCATGAGAGCTGGCATCTTGGGCAATTCAGTGGTCTTTGGGTTCTGGCTGCTGATGGTGCTGCAGCCCGGTTTTCGCAGCGGCAAGGCGTTCTTCATTATCGCCGTGCTGGCGGCCATTCCGACTTTGATTGTTGGCCTTCCAACGGCACTTTTGAGTTTCCGTTCCTCTGACACACGGCTTAGCATGGTTGCGCTGATTTTGAGTTTGTCGCCCTACCCCTTGGCTGCCTTCCTTACGGAAGTGTACTCGGCGTACATCAATCATTGAGCCGAATTTGACGGCATGATGACCGCGCTCCAAATTCGCCCGTATCGTTCCGACGACGAAGACGCTGTCGTGGGGTTATGGGTGGCTTGTCAGTTGGTAGGGCCTCACAACAATCCGCATCAGGACATCGCGAGAAAACTGCGCGTCAATCCGGAGTGGTTTCTTGTCAGTGAACTGGACAACAAGATCGTGGCAACGTGCATGGTGGGATATGAGGGGCACCGGGGCTGGATTAACTATCTGGCGGTGGCTCCCGAATACCGGCGGCGTGGCATTGCCCGGCAAATCATGGAGGAGGCCGAGCGATTGTTGCGACAGGTTGGCTGTCCAAAGATCAATTTGCAGGTGAGGACTTCGAATGCGCAGGTTATTGAGTTCTACAAAAGCATCGGTTTCAAGATTGATGACGTTGTCAGCATGGGCAAACGACTTGAGACAGATCAGCCGTTTCGTTCGCCACCCGCTACCTGACCGTGCTTAGCTTTGACACTTTCAGCGATTAAGTCTACTATCTCATGTGTGACAACAAAGCAAAAAGTCCTTCAAGCGGTTCAAGGTTTGCCGGATGACGCGACGTTTGAAGACGCCATGCAGCGTTTGTTGTTTCTCGCGAAGATTGACCGCGGGCTTCAGCAAGCGGATGCTGGTCAGACGATCCCTCACGCTCAGGTGAAGGAGCAGATGGCCAAGTGGCTGAAGTAAGATGGACGCCACAGGCCGCGAGCGATCTTGAGGCGATCGCAGACTTTATAGCGCAGGATTCCCCACAATACGCCAGCCTGTTCGTGATTGATGTATTCGCCGCCGTGGAACGTCTGGGCCCGTTTCCGGAATCGGGCAGAATTGTTCCCGAAAAGCAAGATCCTGCGATTCGCGAAATTATTTTCGGTAACTATCGGATTGTCTCCCGCCTTCGCAAAGACATGGTCGAGTTATTGACCATTCATCACGGAGCCAAATTGCTGGATCCGACGCGTCTTGGCTGAGGCTGGGAGGTTGGCCTTCCGCTTTGACACCCCTGCGATTCGGCGATAGAATTCTAGTTGTGCTCGGGAAACTCGATCAACTCCAGTCGGCGCTCCGCTCTTGCGGGCGCACGCTCGTGGCTTATTCGGGCGGGGTGGACAGCGTGTGTCTCGCGAAGGTCGCGCATGATGTGCTGGGGGACAAGGCACTGGCGGTGATTGCGGATTCGCCCAGTTTGCCGCGGCGGGAGTTGCAGGAGGCGCTGGAGATTGCGGAACAGTTTGGGTTTCCGGTGCGGGTGATCAAGACCGGAGAGATGGGGGACGCGAATTACACGAGCAACCCGTCGAACCGTTGCTACTTTTGCAAGAGCGAGTTGTTTGAGAGTCTGGCAGAAATCGCGCAGCGCGAAGGCTGGCAGACGATTGTGTATGGGGAGAACGCCAGCGACGTGGGGGATTATCGACCCGGCGCGTTGGCCGCCAGGGAATACCAGGTGCGCGCGCCGTTGAAGGAAGCGGGGCTGACGAAGGCGGAGATTCGCGAGTTGTCGGCGGAGTTGGGGCTGCCGACAGCGGAGAAAGCGGCGATGGCGTGTTTGTCGTCGCGGATTCCGTACGGCGAGCCGGTGACGGAAGAGGCGTTGCGGATGATCGAGGCGGCGGAGAACGTATTGCGGGACGCGGGGTTTTATGAAGTGCGGGTGCGTCATCACAAGAACATGGCGCGCATTGAGGTGGGCGCGGAAGAATTTCAGAAGTTTTTCGAGGAGGAAGTGCGGGGGTCGGTGACCCTTGCGTTGAGGAAGATCGGGTACGCGTATGTGACACTCGATCTGCAGGGGTACCGGCGCGGCAGCGCAAATGAGGTGCTGGTCAAACTGAAGGAGGAATGAGCGATGAAGCGTAACGTCATGGGGCTCGGGATTGGAATGTTGGGCGCGGCGATGCTGTTGGCGGGCTGTGGTTCGGACCAGAAGCTGGAGCAAACGCAACAGCAGTTGGCGACCGCGACCAATGATCTCGCGGCAGCGCGAACGGAGACCAGCACGGTCAAAACGCAACTGCAGGCCAAGGTCGATGAGTTGCAACAGACGATTTCGAAACTGACCGATGAGAAGGCTGACACGGAAAAGAAAATGGCGTCGCTCAAAGCTGATATGGACAGCCAGTTGCAGCAGAAACAGGCCACGGTGGAGGCGCTCACACAAGACAAGTCGAACATGACGAGCGAGTTGAAGGTGCTCACCGACCGAATCGCGGACATCAACCAGAAGTACGCGGACTTGGAAAAGACGCATGGCACCACACTTGTGCACCTGCAAGCGATGCGGGAGGAGTACGTCCGTCTGACCAATGAAAAGGTCGCGCTCGAAGCGAAGTTGCATGACTTGAAGGCCTTGAAGGGGCAGATCACCGTGGTGAAACAGGAATTGCACCAGAAGAGGGTGGAGGAACTCAAACGCCTGGATCGCGCGGAGTACGCCATGGGCAATCACGGTTACTTCGTGAAGGATGGTTCCATCGTGGTCGCGCGCACGCCGGGCAGTTACCCGCTCAACCAGGAGTTTTATCGTCCGCAATGACCGACAAACCGCAAAAGCTGCGCATCGCCAACCGCGATTTCAACTCGCGCCTGATCATGGGCACGGGCAAGTTCGCCTCGGGCGAGA
>JBGOTY010000321.1:0-4147 GCA_041476745.1 Verrucomicrobiia bacterium
ATTGCCGAGGCGCTGTTCGGGCTCGACCGGTTGGCGACCGGTCGTGTTTACGTGAACGGCAAACCAATGCCGCTGCGCCACCCGTCGGTGGCCATGCGTCATCACGTCGGGATGGTGCCCGAAGACCGCAAGCGGCATGGTTTGGTGCTGATGATGAAAGCGCGGGAAAACACCTCACTACCCACTTTGGAGAGGTTTACGACCCTGGGATACGTGCACTCTGCAATGGAGCAGCGCGTTGCACAAAAACACTTCGACCTGCTTCACGTCAAGGCACCCAGCATCGAGTCGGTGGTTGCGGGATTGTCGGGCGGCAACCAGCAAAAAGTTGTCCTCGGAAAGTGGCTCGCGGCGGATTGCCGGGTGTTGATCGTCGACGAACCCACCCGCGGCGTGGATGTTGGCGCCAAGGCGGAAATCCACGGCCTCATCGACGAACTCGCAAACAAAGGCAACGGCGTGCTCCTGATTTCCAGCGAGCTTCCGGAGGTGATCAATCTTTCCACACGCATTCTGGTCCTGCGCAACGGGCATATCGTTGGCGAAGTTTCGCGCGCGCACGCCAGCCAGGAAACGCTGATGCGTTTGATGGCGGGGATGCGCGCGTGAAAAATAATCGCCTTTCTGCATTTCGGAGTTGCATCTCGGGACGAACTTTGTTACCCCTTTGTTACAAGGAGGTGGGGGAACGCAGTTCCCTCATGCGGAACGATGGAATGGGGAGCAAGCCGTATACTGGCTCTGCGCAAGCATGCCAGTATGACCCAAGCCCAATTCGCCCAGTGGCTTGGTGTCTCAATTAAACAGGTGAAGTATCTCGAGCACCAACGCCGCAACCCCAGTGGGCCGACCCGGCGGTTGCTCGGCATCCTGGCTCACCAACTCAGTTTTGAGGGCGTGGCGGCTGTGCAGATCCTGGGCGCCAGCCCGTCCCAACCGAAATTGCCAACCCGTCCCTCCAAACTGAAGAATCCGCCACCCAAGAACAGTGGTGACGAGAATACCGTTGAATTGACAGCCGCGGCGCCGGCTCAGGCCGTCATCCCTGATTCCAACGTTCCTGCGCTGGTCGCTGATGACGAGGCTTTCGTTTGGCTTTAGTTGATGCTATAATTCGTCTGTGAGTGTAGGCGTTCAGCAACCCGGTTCGCGATGGAAGCACTGGCGGCGACGCATCTACCTCTCTGCCTTGGCATTCTCTGTGTTGTTCATTGCCTGGCGATTGATCCTCAACCGCCTTCTCGCCGCCGAGATGGTCGCCATCCACGAGAGGAATTATCCCGTCACGCTGGCGGAACTGGATCGATGGTATCCACGGGTTCCTGTGGAAGAAAACAGCGCCTTGGTGTTCCGCAAAGCGTTCGCAAGTCTGTCCGGCCAATTCAACCCGTCGTTCTTGCTGGACGACAAATCCATCGACCTTCCACCGACGGATGAGTCACAAGTAGACCCGGGCAAACAAACGGTGGCGGGTTACCTCAGTGGAAATGGTGAGGCCCTTGCCTTGTTGCACCAGGCTTCCAACATTCCGCGAAGCCGGTTTCCGATCAATCTGGGCAAGCTCTCGATCATGCCGTACCAACATCTGGGGAATGTCGTTCGCAGCGCGTACCTGTTGCAGACCGATGCCGCCAACCACGCCGAGGACACCAGCCCGGAGTTGGCGATCCTCTCCGTCGAGTCATCGTTCGCCCTGTCGCGGTCACTCGCGAAAGAACCGCTGGTGCGTTCCCATTTGGCGCGCATCGACAGCCAAAGAATCGCCGTCAGCAGTCTCCAGCACATGCTGAACAAAACCAGCCTAACGGACGAGCAGTTGGGCAGCCTTGCCACGGCCCTGGAGAAAGCCGACGATCAACGCGGGCTGGCCCGCGCGTTCATCGGCCAACGGTGCATTGGCATCCACGGTTTTAATATGATGCGGGACACAACAGACCTGACAGCTCTACCGGCTGGCCGGACGCGTCCACTGAGTCAAAGACTTCTCATAAATGTAACCGTTTTTTTTAGTTCGCCCCAGTATTTGTACGACTCGTGCGGGTTTCTCCAGTGGGACGAGCTGAATTACTTGCAGTTGATGGATCGTTATATTCAAACCGCCCAGACAGACTTTCCCGAGAGAATCGCAGCAGCAGAGGCGTTGCGTCAGTCCCTCGAACAACAGGATGGGTTGCACGCATTTTCCCGCGGATGGTTGCGTGGCATGAACGGCTCCCGCGTCATCTTGAAAGACGCCGCTGTCACCGCCCGCCTCCGGTCCGCACGGATCGCCATCGCCATCGAACGCTTCCGCGTTTCCCATGATCATCAACTGCCCCAGACTGTCGCGGAACTCACGCCGTTCGGCAGCAGCGAGGTGCCAATCGATCCTTTCGACGGCCAACCGTTGCGCTACAAGAAGCTCGCGCCGGGGTACGTCGTGTACAGCATCGGCGAGAAGGGTGACGGGACCGGAAGCCGGCAGGACGATTTGGCATTTTTTGTGGAACGTTGAGCACACGCCATGAGACGAGCCCTGTCCCTTGGCGTCGCGTTCTTTTTTGGGTTCGTCTCGACACCGATCGGTAAAGCACAGGAAGACACCTGCCGCCTCCGTGTTCCCGTTTGTGCTGCCGTGGAACGACGCCGCGCCGAGTGTGACGGATCTGAGTGGCTGGCTCGACGCGCCCGCCGGAAGTCGTGGCTTCATCCAGGCCGAAAGGGATGGCCACCTCTACGCGGGCCGTCAGCGGGTCCGCTTCTTCGGCGTAAATTTCTGCTTTGGCGCGAATTTCCCCAGCCACGACGACGCGGAGAAGATCGCCGCGCGTCTGGCAAAGTTCGGCGTCAACATCGTGCGGTTCCATCACATGGATATGCAGCCGTTCCCCAATGGCATTCGCGCCCATGACAGCAAATCGACGCGGGAACTCGACCCGGAAGCATTGGACCGTCTCGATCATTTCATCGCCGCGCTAAAGCGCCATGGGACTTACGCCAACCTTAACCTCCTCGTGTTGCGTCCCTTCAACGCCGCGGATGGGCTGCCGGCCGAGATCGAAAAACTTGAGCTGAAGGAGCGGGCCAGCGTCGGTTTTTTTTACGAGCCGATCCTCGAACTCCAGAAAGAATACGCGCGCAAGCTGTTGACTCATCGCAACGTCGTGACCGGCCTGGCCTACACCGAAGACCCGGTTGTCGCGTTCGTCGAGATCAACAACGAGAACGGGCTGCTGCACTCGTGGCTGGGCGGACAACTTGAGAACTTGCCGGAAGTGTTCGCGCGCGACCTGCGGCGCCAGTGGAACGAGTGGCTGCGGGGGCGGTACAGTTCGACGGAAAAACTCCAAGCCGTCTGGGGCGGGAACGGCGAACGGCCCGGCGGCGTGATCGGTTTGGCCAACGAGGAATGTGTCGAGGAGGGCACGCTGCCCGTGTTCACAAAAGCGCAATGGGGTGAACGTACCGCTGAGGCGCAACGTGATTGGATGCGATTCCTTTCAGAAATGGAAAACCGCTACTGGCAGTCGATGGGTCATTTCTTGAAGGATGAACTATGTGTCCACGCCTTGGTGATGGGTACGATCGTCGGTTGCAGCACGCCCGACCTGATGGCCAGGTTCGACGCGGTGGACACCCATGCCTACTGGCAACATCCACAGTTTCCGGGCAAATCGTGGGACAATGAGAACTGGTTCGTGTCGAATCTCACAATGGTCAATGAACGCGGCGGCATATTGCCGGGATTGGCGCTCCACCGCGTACTCGGCAAACCGCACTGCGTCACCGAGTACAATCATCCCGCGCCCAACACGTACGGCAACGAAGGCTTCCCCATGCTCGCCGCGTACGCTGCATTGCAAGACTGGGATGCCATCTACGCATTCGCCTATTCCCACCGCCATGACGACTGGGACACGCAACACATCACGAGTTTCTTTGATATTGACCAGCATCCGACGAAGATGGCCACGTTGATTCCCGCCATCGCAATGTTCGTACGCGGCGACGTGCACCCCGCCCGGGAGCAGGTTGTTGCCGCTCTCGACGGAGAACACGAGGTGGATCTGCTCCGACGCGCCCACGCCTGGGGATTGATCGATGCCAGCCAACTCGGCGTGCCGCGCGAAACAGCGTTGGTGCATCGCGTGGCCATTGATGTTACCGG
>JBGOTY010000322.1:0-4137 GCA_041476745.1 Verrucomicrobiia bacterium
CTCGATGGGTGGTTACGTGGCGCTCGCCTTCCTGCGTCAATACCCCGAGGTGGTCCGCGGCCTCGTGCTGGTCAGCACCAAGGCGGGTAAGGATACCCCCGAAGCTGCCGTAGCGCGACGCGCGACGGCTGAGAAAGTGCAAGCCAAGGGCGTGGAGGTCGTCATAGAGCTGATGGCGCCCAAGATGCTCGCGGCGGACAATCAGGATCCGCGCATGACGGGGCAAGTGCTAGGGTTCATGGCGCCATCCAAACCTGCGGGAGTGATCGGCGCCTTGCTGGGGATGGCAGAGCGGCCCGATGCGACGACAGAGTTGGCCCGGATTTCCGTGCCTACCCTGGTCATCACCGGCGCAGACGATGCGTTGATTTCACCGACGGAATCGGAAAAACTGGCGCAGGCGATTCCCGGCAGCCAGTTGAATATTGTTCAGCACGCGGGTCACCTCGTCCCGTTCGAGCAGGCGGACAAGTTCAATCACGTGCTTGAGGAGTGGTTGGATCGTGCGGTCTTTGCCGTCCCCGTCCGCGATCTATGATGGCCAGACCCCCGGCTGTCGAACCCGCTCCGTCCCTGCTGCGGTGACCGGGCTTTTCGAAGAGCGCCCCCAATCATCCAAGGTAGGGTTTTGCCCTATACAAAGGGACGGGACACGGCGCATAATATATTGGACAAGTTTGTGGACAAACCATCTCAGATTCGAAAAATCGCATTTCTCGGCAATTACCTGCCTCGCAAATGCGGCATCGCCACGTTCACGTCCGACCTGCTTTGCGCCGTGGCATCCGAGCACCCTGGCACCCAGTGCTTCGCTGTACCGGTCAACGACATCCAGGGTGGCTATGAGTACTCCGATGTTGTCCATTTCGAGATTGAGGAACAGGATTTATCCTCCTACCAGCGCGCCGCGGACTTCCTCAACATCAGCAATGTCGACATCGTCTGTCTGCAACACGAGTTCGGGATTTTCGGCGGACCGGCGGGCAGTCACGTGCTGGCGCTGTTGCGCGAATTGAGAATGCCTGTCGTTACGACGCTTCACACGGTTCTGCGCGAGCCGAACCCCGATCAGCGGCGCGTGATGCAGGAACTGATCACGCGCTCGACGCGGCTGCTGGTTATGGCCGAGCGGGGACGGCAGCTGTTGCAGGAGATTTACGATGCGCCGCCGGCCAAGATTGATCTGGTCCCGCATGGCATTCCCGACATTCCGTTTGTCGATCCCAATTATTACAAGGATCAATTCGGCGTGGCGGGGAGAGTGGTGTTGCTGACGTTCGGATTGCTTTCGCCGAACAAGGGGATCGAGCATGGGCTCAACGCGTTGCCACAGATCCTGGCGGAGTTCCCCGACGTGGTTTACCTTGTCCTGGGGGCCACGCACCCGAACGAGCTCCGCGAGCAGGGCGAGGCCTATCGTCTCCGACTCGAACGCCTCGCCAAGAAGAACAAAGTCCAGAAGAACGTCATTTTCTACAACCGTTTTGTAGAACTCGATGAACTCAAGGAGTTCATCGGCGCGGCGGACGTGTACCTCACACCGTATCTTAACGAAGCGCAGATCACCTCGGGCACGCTGGCCTACACATTTGGCGCCGGCAAAGCGGTCGTCTCGACTCCTTACTGGCACGCGGCCGAATTGCTGGCGGAAGGGCGTGGCGTGTTGGTGCCGTTCGGCGACGCCGGGGCAATCGCCCACGAGGTCATCAGCTTGCTGCGCGACGATACGCGCCGGCACGCGATGCGCAAGAACGCGTACAAGCTCGGACGCGAGATGGTCTGGAGCAACGTGGCCCGGCTTTACATGCGCTCCTTTGAGTTGGCGCGGGTCGAGTGCGCGGTTTTATCCCGAAAATCGTTTGATACAAAGACCCTCGACCAACAACCACGAGAGTTGCCCAAATTGAAATTGGATCATCTGGCGCGGATGACTGATTCCACAGGACTCTTTCAACACGCCATTTTTACCGTGCCGAATTTTTTCGAAGGCTACTGCACGGACGACAACGCGCGCGCCTTCATTCTCGCCGTCCTGCTGGATGAGTTGGGAGAAGAAACGGAGCGCGTGCGGACGGTGGCCACGACCTACGCGGCGTTTCTGCATCACGCGTTCGACCCAAAGACGAAGCGTTTTCACAATCACCTGAGCTTCGACCGCCGCTGGCTCGATGAACAGGGCTCGGAGGACTCGCATGCCCGGGCGCTCTGGGCGCTGGGGATGGGCGTGGGACGCTCACCGTATCGAAGCTTTCAGGTCATGTCGGGACAAATCTTCGCCGAGGCGTTGCCCACCGCGGCGGCGTTTACGTCGCCACGCGCCTGGGCTTTCAGCCTGCTCGGGATTCACGAGTACCTGCAGCGTCTGAGCGGGGACCGATCCGCCAGCCAGATCCGCGACGTCTTGATCACGAGGCTCATGGAACTGTTCGACCACGCGGCGCAGCCCGACTGGCCATGGTTTGAAGACGTGCTCTCCTATGACAATGCCAAGCTGGCCCATGCCTTGATTGTGAGCGGGAGAGCGACCGGGCAAAAACCGGTGTTTGAACGCGGACTGCAGACGTTGCGCTGGCTTGCGGAAATGCAAACGGCCGAGAGCGGCGATTTCCGCCCTGTCGGCAGCAACGGATTTCATCAGCGCGGCGGGCCGCGCGCGACCTTTGATCAACAACCGATCGAAGCGCAGGCCATGGTGTCCGCTTGTCTCGAAGCCTATCGGGCCACATCGGACGCGCGGTGGTACGCCGAAGCCGAGCGCGCCTTCGATTGGTTCCTGGGTTGGAACGATCTCGGCCTGGAAGTCTACTCCCCCAGCACCGGCGGCTGCCGTGATGCGCTGCACGTGGATCGCGTCAACCAAAACCAGGGCGCGGAATCCAGCCTGGCCTTCCTGCTCTCCCTGGCGGAAATGCGGCTCATGCAAAACGCCGTCACGGCATTCAATCACCCGGTCTCCTAGGGGCAAACACTCCATTGATGGCAACCAACGTCCAGCGCACCAATGTTATCCTGAATCCGGATCGCACCCGGGTGTTGCTGCGTCCATTCCTGGTGACGAACGACCGGCGAGCGATCAATCTTTGCGCGCAGATCATGGCGATTCCCGAAAGCGCAGTGCGCCCGCTGCTGGAGGAAGTGATGGCCGAGTTTGGCGAGCGCCATGTGAAAATCGACGAGTTCCTCAGGCGACGCTTCGAACGGATCCGATCCTCTTTGCCCGTCGGCGCGAAAGTGTCTGAAGAAAGGAAACTGTTGCTCGGCGCGTATTTCACTCATGAATATTCGCTGGAGGCCGCGGCGCTGTTCAATCCCTCCATCGTGCCGCACCCCGACCAGTCGGATCTTCCGCTCGGCTCATTACGATTCATTCTCAGCTTGCGGGCCACCGGCGAAGGGCACATTTCATCGATCACCTTTCGCACCGGCTTCCTGGACGATAAAGGGAACATCACCATTAACGCGCCCACCCGTTATTGTATCGAACCGGTGCAAGTGCCCAACGCGTCCTACGACAAACACCTTTTCGAGTGGAAGCTCCGGGAACTTGGCCTGGTGGGCGATTTCAGCCGGCACGCGCTGCAGGGCCTGGGTGACACGTTCACCGTGGAGGAACTGCGTACCAGCGTTCTGGCAACCGTGAAGCACCTCCGGGCCCGTGATGAGGAACGACAATCCGCGGCGCGAAAAATCCTGATGCTGGCCCAATCAAATTACGAAGTGCAGTTTTCGGCGGACTCGCGCCTTTCCGAACGCGTGTTGTTTCCCACCACCCCGTCCCAGAGCAACGGGATCGAGGACGCCCGCTTCGTTCTCTTTACCAGCGAGGACGGTACGAAAACCTATTACGCCACCTATACTGCGTACGACGGCAAATTGATCCTGCCGCAATTCATTGAGACGTCCGACTTTCTCCATTTCAAATTCACCACGCTGAATGGCCCGGCGGTGAAGAACAAAGGCATGGCGCTCTTCCCGCGAAAAATCAAGGGTCGCTACGCCATGCTCGGGCGCCAGGATTCCGAAAACCTCTACATGATGTTCTCCGATCATTTGCACTTCTGGCATACCACAGAACTTCTTTTGGAGCCGAAGTTCCCCTGGGAATTCATCCAATTGGGCAACTGCGGCTCCCCGATC
>JBGOTY010000323.1:0-4115 GCA_041476745.1 Verrucomicrobiia bacterium
AGTTGCGCGTGGAGTTTCCGGAAAGTTCGTGGCCCTTCCTGCGCGTGACCGTGGATGATCACCGCGCGGAAGCCGTCCCATTCACCGGCGCGACATTGCACGCCGCGACGGAAGGGGCCGCACCCAGCGAACCCATGCCTGTCACGATCACGGATCGCACGGAAAGCGACGGCCAGACGCGGTTGACGCTCGACCTTGGCGCGACGCATCTCACACTGGCATCGCTGCGTTTTGAGACTACCGAGCCGTTGTTCACGCGTTCCGTCACGCTGGCGGCGCGGCAAGTGGCGGAGAACGCCATCACCGAGCGCGAGCTGGCGCGCGACACGGTTTACCGGGTGGATATTGAAGGTTTCAAACGCGCGGAGCGGCTGAATCTGCCGCTCGATCTGCCGGTAGAAGGACGGGAACTGCTGGTCCTGATTGATAATGCCGATAGCCAGCCGTTGCAGATTTCCGCCGTGCGAGCGACACGGCGACCGGTGTTCGCGGTGTTTTTGGCGCAACAAGGCGGCCCGTACCAGGTGGTCACCGGCAATCCGCGTTGCCCGGCGCCGCGATACGACCTGACGGGACTACGCGAGACACTCGCCTCAGCGCCGAGTGTCCCGATTGCAGCGTTGTCGCTCAGCGCGCTGGTGGCCAACCCGTCCTACCACCCCGCCGAATCACTCCCGGAGATTCAGGATTTGGGAACCGTGTTGGACACGGCGGAGTGGGGGTATCGCAAGACCGTCAAATTGGCGCGCGCGGGAGTCCAGCAGCTTGATCTCGACCTGGATGTGTTGGCGCGCGCCGACGCAACATTCCGCGACCTGCGATTGCTGCGCGACGGCAAACAACGTCCGTATATTCTGGAGCGCACTTCCATTTCGCGGAAACTCGTCCCGGAAATCTCGTCGGCGAATGACCCGAAACATCCGACGGTCAGCCGCTGGAAGATTAAGCTGCCACACACCAATTTGCCGATCACGCGATTAACGTCGGTATCAACGAGCACGCTGTTCCGTCGCCAGGTCACGCTCTACGAGCAACCAGCGGACGACCGCGGCGAGAAATACGACCGTCAACTTGGCCAGGCCACGTGGGTGCGCACACCGCCCGCGACGAAAACGCCGCTCGAATTGATGGTGGGCCCGCAGCCGTTGACGGATACCTTGATTCTGGAAACGGACAACGGCGACAATCCGCCGATTGAACTTGCTAACGTCCAGCTTTTCTATCCGGTCACGCGCGTGTTGTTCAAGGCGCCACTGGAGCCGCAAACCTACCTGTACTACGGCAATCGCGACGCAGCCTTCCCACAGTACGACCTCGACCTGATTGCGCCGCGATTGCTGGCAGAAGAGAAGTCGGTCGCCTCGCTGTCATCGGAAGAACCATTGAAGAAATCGGGAGTGGGCGAACTTTTTCAGGTCTCCGGCACCAAGAACATCATCTTCTGGGTGGCGCTCACCGTGGTGGTGCTGGTGTTGCTCGTAGTGATCGCCAAGCTCCTGCCGAAGAGCCCACCAACGAGCGACAGCTAAACAGTCGAAAACTTCGAGGCGGCTTCCCGCACCTTGCGTAAATCCAGTTTGCCGGTGCCGAGGTAGGGGAGGGTATCGATGTGGAAGAATTGGTCGGGGCGCGGTTTCCAGAGGTTTGGGAGATCGGAGGCAACGAGCTTTTCGAGGACGGGTTGGAGCTGGCTGTCGCTGAGAGTGTGCAGGACGACGAGGCGTTCGCCTTTCTTTTCGTCGGGCACGCCGGTGACGGCGAAAGTTTGCTCGGTGACTCCTGCGAGTTCGTGGAGTTTCTCCTCGACCTTGATGTGCGGGACCATTTCGCCGCCGATCTTGCTGAAACGGGTGAGGCGATCCGTGATAGTCAGGAAGCCGTCCTCGTCGAGCGCGGCGATGTCGCCGGTGACGTACCAACCGTCGCGCAAGACCTCCGCTGTCTTCTCAGGCCTGCCGAGATAACCTTTCATGACATTTGGCCCGCGGATCAGGAGGAGGCCGGGCTGGCCGACGGGCAATGGTTGGAATGTGTCGGGGTCGACGATGCGCACGCTGATGGCGGGCAGCGGATGGCCGATCTTGCCGCGCTTGGCGCCGACCTGGCGGAAACCCGCGGCGCGAAAGTCACGGGTGTTCACCGTTACCGCCGGCGAACATTCGGTGAGGCCGTAGGCTTCCAGCGGGCGGATGCCGAATTTGTCCTCGAACACCTGCGCGACGCGGTCGGGCAGTTTCTCCGCGCCCGTCATCACGAATTGCAGGCTGCCGAAATCCTCGGGTTCGCAACCGCGGTTGTACATCTGCAGGAACGTCGGCGTCGCGAGCAGGAACGTCACCCTGTATTGCCTCACCAGCGCGCCGATGACTTTGGCGTCGAGGGGGCTGACGTGATAAACCACGCCGACGCCGAGCACGGCGGGTACGATCAACGTTCCCGTGAATCCAAACGAATGGAAAAACGGCAGGATGCCGAGCACGCGATCCTGTCCACCAAACGCGAACGTCTGTCCCATCTGCTCGGCGTTGGAGACGATGTTGTAATGCGTGAGCATCACGCCTTTGGGATCGCCCGTGCTGCCGCTGGAGAAAATGACCGTGGCCAGGTCGTCGAGTGTCCCCTTCTTTTCGCGACCGAGCGCGCGCTCCAACAAGCCGACGGGCACCAACCACGCCAGGCAGGCTGCCGCCAGCTTCTCGGTGGGCCGCGGTCTCGCGACCAGTTCCTCCAGCAGGATGGTCTTGCCGGGGACGGTGATCTTGAGTTTGTCGAGAAATGCCTTGGAGGTGACGACTGTTTGCAGGCTGCACTGGCGCGCGCAGGAGGCGATCACTTCGTCATTGGCGGTGTAATTGAGGTTCACAGGCACTTTGCCCATGAGCAATGCCGCGTAATTCACCAGCGCGCCGGCCACTGACGGCGGCATGAGAATGCCAACCATTTCCTGTCCCGCCCACACGGGGCGAAGCCGTCGTGCGAGCAGGATCGTGCGGGTCAGCGCCGCGCCGAAAGACAGTTTAGGAACGCGCGCGTCGGCCATGAAGAAGCGACGGGGATGATGCCGCGCTTTGCGCACGAAGGCACGATCGATGGTCAGCATCAGCTTTTTGCGGTGTTGCCACGCCTCGGTATTGAGTTCCTGCACGCGTTGGCGCACCTCGAACGGCGTCGAGGTGGGCGGCATCGGCTTGCCGAAGCTGACGGTCACGGGATACGGAATGTACCGCGGCACTTTCCAGAGGAAGCGTTTCTTCTCGTAGCTGAAGATGCTGCCCCAGACGTGGTCGAGACAAATCGGGATGATCGGCGCGTTCACGTCTTTCATGATGCGTTCGAAACCGCGGCGGAAGGGGAGCAATTGTCCAATGCGGGTAATCTGTCCTTCGGCGAAGATGCAGACGACATCGCCGTTCTTGATCGCCTCGCTCGCTTCGCGCAGGGATTTGATCATCTCGCGCGGACGCAGTTGCGACGAAATGGAGATGGCCTTCATCGCCTTCGCGAACGGCTTGACCAACCAATGATCGTAGATGTCCTTGAACATGATCGCGCGGATCATGCGGTCGGTGGAACCGATCACCAGCAGCGCATCGACGAACGAAACGTGATTGCAAACGAAGAGCGCCCCGCCCTTCTCGGGAATATTGTCCCGCCCCTCGACGCGCAGCCGATAGATGGAATGCGTGAAGGCCCACACGAACAGGCGCAGCAGTGAATCGGGCAACAACCACACCACGTACGCGGTGGCGACCAGCGTCATGACCGCCGTCACGACGAACATGTGGTGCGGCGTGAGATTGAGCGGTGAGGTCAGCACCCAATACACACCCGCCGCCAGGAAAATGCCGACGAACGAAAGCAGATTACTCGCGGCGAGCACAGCCCCGCGTTGTTCCTTGCTGGGGCGGTGTTGCAGCAGCGCGGAGATCGGCACGATGAAAAAGCCGCCGAAGAACCCGAGCGCGCCGAGCAGTGGCCAGAGCGAGTGGAATGTTTGGTTGGGACGCCCCAGCACGAAGCTGAAGACCGTCAGGCCGAGCGCGCCGAGCGGCACCAAGCCATACTCGATTTTGCCGCCGGAAAAATAGCCCGCCGCAAAACTGCCGACGCCGATG
>JBGOTY010000324.1:0-4105 GCA_041476745.1 Verrucomicrobiia bacterium
ACCAGCCCTAACCACCGTTAAGATACACACATGGAACCCGTTTTGCCAAAGCTGGTTGAGAATGCCTGCCGCACACTGCAAGCCCTCGCCGCCCAAGAGGACGCGTTCCAGGAGATTGCTGCCGCAGCAGTCGCCACCCTGAAATCTGGGGGCAAAATCCTCACCTGCGGCAACGGGGGCAGCGCCGCCGACGCCATGCACCTCGCCGAGGAGTTGGTCGGCCACTTCAGGAACCATCGGCCCGCGCTTCCCGCCATCAGCCTGGTCGCCGATGGCACACTGCTCACCTGCATTGGCAATGACTACGGTTTCGACCAGGTTTTTTCCCGACAGGTGGAGGGACTGGCCAATGGGAATGACCTGCTGGTTTGTTTTTCGTCGAGCGGGAATTCGCCAAACATTCTCCGGGCACTCGCTGCCGCCAAGGGCAAGGGCGTAAAATCCGTGGCTCTCTTGGGGAAAGGTGGCGGCCAGGCCCGTGGCAAAGCCGATTTCGAGATCATCGTCGCCAACTCCGACAGTGGACGAATCCAGGAAGCCCACACCTTGATCCTGCATGCGCTCTTGGAAGTCATCGAACGCGAAATCACCGCTTGATTCACTTCGTCCTGGGAGCGGGTGGCGGCGGCGGCGGTGCTGACCCCGGTCCCGCCGGAGCACTGGCCCCCTGACGCGCGCGCATCTGCATCTCGACCATCGGGGTCATGTCCGTGACTTGTGCGTCGGCGGGCGGCCGGTAGACAAATGTCGAATCGGGTATATCGACGTTGAATTTCAGGTTCTTGAACTCCATGCTCATCACGATGTTCGTCAGCGACTTGTCGTACTGCGCCAGGCGATGGATAAAACCGTCACCCTGGCCAATGCTGACGCGCACCTTGCCCACCCGGGCGGCTTCCGCGAGCATTTGCTGGTTGGTGACCGCGCCTGGTTTCAACAAGCCCTCCATCACGTACACGCGCTGGCCGTCAACTTCCCCGGCATCGACCTTTCGATAGTCGTACATCTCCTTGGTCGTCTCCCAGTGTTTGCTGGGATCCATCTGATCGAGTGGATTGAACTTCGCTCCCGCCAGGTTCATGGTGTTGCTCATGACCTTGCTCACGTCCAACTTCATAATCTGGGGCTGAGGCCCCGTCTCCATGACCTGCCACATGATGCCGTCATCGCCCAGGATCATCGTCATCTTGCCCTTTTGACCCATCATCGGCATCTCGAGTTGCATCCACATTTTGCGCGGCAGCTTCTGCAACAGCTGGCCGTTGATCACCATCGGAGCGCCGAGCATGCTCATGCTCTGCGTGTAATCCGCCGACCACGTCTTATAGGTGGCCATCTTCGCGGACGAAAACCCCATGATCTGCTCCGCCGTTTTCAGTTCCTGCGCGCTCGCGACCAGCACGGTGAAACTGATCGCGAAAAGACTCGCGACGGCAATTACGGTTCCCGAATGAAAGCGTTTCATAATAGTCCCTTCCCTGTTGGTCGCGGCAGCGTAACATTGACGTTCTCGCCGAGCAAGCATGCCGCGACCTACACCGCGATGTAGTTTTTGCGACAACCGAGCTTTCCCCCGACTCTGAGGTCTGGGCGAACCGACCCCATTTCCCGCCAAACGAACCCGAATTGACAACCCAAATGTTATCCATATAAGCCGTTTTAACTCAAATGGATACATGCTGTTTTCCGAGTAAAATAATTCGGGTTCGTTTCGCAGAAACACATGTTTTTGCGGCCTCTTGGCCTTCGACTTGTCCGCCCTCTTGTCCGCCGTAGCTTTAGGGCAGGAGGAAGCTCGAAGAGCGACGGCGGATTCAATTCATAATTCACGCGCCGACTATACCCATCCCACCCCACCGTGTCCAGCAAAATTATCGATTTACGATAGGCGGACCTGGATCCCCTCCTTGGAGGGGATTAAGGGGTGGGTGTTTCGCGAGAAGCGCATGCGCGCTTGCGTTTGAGGAGCGGCCAGAGCAGCAGCGCGCCGGCGGTGGCCAGCAGAAGCGAGGAAGGTTCCGGCACAAACTCGAAGTTGAAATTGTCCATGGCAAAGTGTTCCCCGCCACCGTTCGGAAAGCCCGCGTTCTGACCGCCAAAGGAGTTGAACGTCAGACGATCAATGTCCAGATAATTGAATGTGAATAGAGTTGGGGATGTTGCACTGGCTACGACCGTTGTATCATAAAGCAGCGTTGCGCCGCTAAATCCTTGCACTTCGATATTCAAGTTGCTATTCCACGCGCCCGTCACGTAAGCGCTCAAGAAATTAAAATTCGTGGCAATCGCATCTATTTCAGCAAGCGTGCCACCGCCATTAAAGGCCACGTTCGAAACCGTCACCATTCCGAAGTAATAGCCGTTTGTGCCAAATGTCTTTGCGTCATAAGGCCCATTTGCAGTATAGAAATTGGCCCAGTTAAGTCCTTTGTAGCCATTTGTTATAACCGTCTCTAATGGCACGCCATTGCTGATGATCGACATATCATCAAATGTGATGACGGTAGCCGAAACGCGCGAGACGGCAGAGAAAGCGAGCAGTGTGAGGACTGAAAGCGGCAGTAGGAACGATTTGGACTTCACCACATTTGCCTTTCCGTCTCTGTCTGGATTGTAACAAGAATGTGGCCGCCAGTCGAGATGATTCCGCGCCCAGTTTTCCGTTTGACGGGTCTGGATTGATGACCTACGATGTCTATGCCGTTGCGAGTGGCGGCAGACGGGCAACCAGTCAACTCATGGGAGGCAACATGAAGCGCATCACGCGTTTGATCATTCCAATGGCAGTGTGCGGATTACTCGTGGCGATGACCGCGGCGCGAGCGGACGAGAAAAAGGCTGATCCAACGGGCACGTGGTCGTGGACGATCACCGGGCGTGACGGCACGCCAAGGAAAGTCACGGCCAAACTCAAAGTGGAAGACGGCAAGCTCAGCGGAACCGTTTCCGGACGCAATGGTGACACGCCGATTGATGACCCCAAGCTCAACGGCGACGAGCTGTCGTTCTCGGTAACCCGTGAGTTTAACGATAACAAGTTTGTTCAAAAGTTCTCCGGCAAAATCAGTGGCGATAACATCAAGGGGAAGATCGAGTTCGACCGCAACGGCGAACCGCAATCGGTGGATTGGAACGCCGCTCGGGAAGCGGCGAAACCGGCCGAGCCCGCCGCCAAAACGGCGGAGCCAGTTCCGAAACCTGCACAGCCCTGAGCGGCTGGCACAGCTTGAGATCTGTAGCGGCAATCGGCGCCTGCCCTGAGCCCGACGAAGGGAGCGCCGAGAAGACACTACGGTTTTCGCCGCCGGTTTTCCGTTTGACGCGTCTGGATTGATGACCTACGATGTCTGTGGCGTTGCGAGTGGCGGCGGTTCCCGCCCTCTCTGGAAGTTTTGCCCCGTTGTTTTATCATAAGGAAAATTATACATGGCTATCAAAGTAGGCATCAATGGATTCGGGCGCATCGGGCGCCTGGTGT
This sequence comes from Verrucomicrobiia bacterium, assembly GCA_041476745.1. Classification (GTDB taxonomy): domain Bacteria; phylum Verrucomicrobiota; class Verrucomicrobiia; order Palsa-1439; family Palsa-1439; genus Palsa-1439. The sequence goes on from JBGOTY010000324.1 coordinate 3,479, forward strand.
TCCGCGCGATTTGCGATCAGGGTTTGTTGGGCAAGGAGATCGAGGTGGTGGCGGTCAACGATATCGTCCCCGCCGACAATCTGGCGTACCTCGTGAAGTACGACTCGACCCAGGGCCGCTTCAAGGGCACCGTTTCCAGCGAGAAATCCAGCCCGTCGGTCGCCGAGGATGACGTGCTCGTCGTCAACGGGCTCAAGATCAAATGCCTCGCGGTGAAGGAAGGCCCGGCGGCGTTGCCGTGGAAGGCGCTGGGCGTCGATCTCGTGGTGGAGTCCACCGGTTTGTTCACCGACGCGGCGAAGGCCAAGGGGCACCTCGACGCGGGCGCAAAGAAGGTGCTCATCACCGCGCCAGCCAAGGGCGAGGACATCACGATCGTGCTCGGCGTGAACCACACCAAGTACGATCCGTCCAAACATCACATCGTTTCCAACGCGAGCTGCACCACCAACTGCCTCGCCCCGGTCGTGCACGTGTTGCTGAAGGAAGGTCTCGGCGTCGAGGAAGGGCTGATGACCACCATCCACAGTTACACCGCGACCCAGAAGACCGTGGACGGTCCCTCCAAGAAAGATTGGAAAGGCGGCCGTACCGCCGCGCAGAACATCATTCCCTCCACCACCGGTG
>JBGOTY010000325.1:0-4104 GCA_041476745.1 Verrucomicrobiia bacterium
AGAAGAGCTCGCCGCCGCGACCAAGAAGCATTGACTCAGGTTTCGGACGGCACTTCCCGAGAGCGTGTCACGATAATCACAACTGCCAGGATGATCGCCAGTGCCGCGAACAACATGCGCGGCGCAATCGGCTCACCGGCCAGCGCCCAACCGAGGAACACGGCGACCACCGGATTGACATACGCATAGGTGGAGACCCGCGCCGTGGTTGTGGCTTTCAGGAGCCACACATAGGCGGTGAAACCGACCAGCGACCCAAAGGTCGTGAGATAGGTCCACGCAATTGCCGAGTGCATGGTCACGCGGGCGAATGCAAAGTGCTTCCATTCGCCAAGCGCGGCACCCGCCACCAACAGCAACACGCCACCCCCGATCATCTCCATCGCCGCCCCCAGCAACTGCGACGTCGGCAATCGCGCCCGTCGCGAGTACAACGAGCCGATTGCCCAGAAGAATGCCGCCAACAGGAGCGTGACCGCACCGGAGAAGTTGACCCGCGCCCCGTCTCCCAAATTGCCGGGGGCCACGAGGAAACCGAGCCCCGCAAATCCCACAACGAGCCCGAAAACAATGCCCACCGTCGGTCGCGGCCCGCTGTGCCAGAGCCATTCCAGCAGCACCATCCACAGGGGAACTGAGCCGATGATCAGCGCGCTGACCCCTGATGGCACTTGTTGCTCGGCCCAACTGAGCAATCCGTTTCCGCCAAGCAGCAAAAAGCCACCGACGATGGTAGCCTCGCGCCAGTGGATTCGCTCGGGTCGCGTTGCGCCGCGCACCCTTGCCCAAGCGTAAAGCAGCGCGCCCGCTGCCAGCGCCCGTGAGCCCGCCATTGAGAACGGCGGGATGGTTTCAACCGCCACCCGGATACCCAGATACGTCGATCCCCAGATGAGGTAGACCGCCGCGAAGGCCATCGCGACCTGCCAGCCTGGCGGTGTCCCGGATCGGTTTTGCGATTCGCGCATTGCGCGAGCCTACCACAACTCCTACAATCCCGCGCCATGAAGAACGATCCGCTTTGGCTGGCCGACCAGGTGACCTACCAGATTTTCCCTGACCGATTCGCCATCGGTAAACCACACACGTCAGAGTCGAAACTGGCGCTGCCGATTTACCACAACACCGGGTGTACGCGGCGAAGCTGGGACGAAATGCCGGAGAACCCCTCGCGCGGAAAGGATTTCTTCGGCGGCGATTTGGCGGGAATCATCGACCATCTCGACTACATCCAGGACCTCGGGGTGACGGCCTTGTATCTCACGCCGATCTTCATCGCGCCGTCGAACCACAAGTACGACACCACCGACTTCTTCACCATCGATCCGCAGTTTGGCGGCGAGAAGGCGCTCAAGCAGTTGATCCGCGAATTGAAACGGCGCAAGATGCGGTTGGTCTTGGACGCGGTGCTCAATCACGTCAGCGACAGTCATCCCTGGTTCCAGGCGGCGAAGCGCGGCGAGAAACCGTACAAGGACTTCTTCACATTCCCCAAGTCCGGCGAATACGAATGTTGGCGCGGCCATCGCCACATGCCCGAGTTGAATCTGTCCAACGAGGCCCTGCAGAAGCTGCTGTTTCGCGGCAAGAACAGCGTCCTGCAGAAGTACCTCGAGATGGGCATCGACGGCTGGCGTTTCGACGTGGCGGTGGACGTCGGCCTGCGTACGGTCGGTGAGATGCGAAAAGTGATCCAACGGCGTTTCCCGGACGCAGTGCTGTTGGGTGAAGTGATGTGCTACGCGGGGGATTGGTGCAATAACGACCAGGTCTTCCACGGCGTGATGAACTACTACTTCCGCGACGCGGTGCTCGGCTGGTTGGGCGGCGAGGTTTCGGCGCGCCAGATGAACTATGCCGCTTCGGAATACCACCTCGGCTACAGCCACGCCGGCGCGATTCGATCCTGGAACATGCTGTCGAGTCACGACACGCCGCGGTTGCGCTCGACGCTTCACGATACCGCCCAACGACGGCTCGCGGTGGTCGCGCAATTCACGCTGCCGGGTGTCCCGTTCCTCTACTACGGCGAGGAAATCGGGATGGACGGCGGGCACGATCCGGATTGCCGCTGCCCCATGATTTGGGATGAGAAACGCTGGGACAGGGAGACGCTGCAGTTTTACAAGGGAATCATCGAAATCCGCCAGTCACACGCGCCACTGCGCCGGGGCAAGCTCACCATGCTCGGACAGAAGCTGGACGGGGACGCACTGATTTTCCTCCGTCATACGGACAAGATCAATGAAGTCGCGCTGGTGGCGATCAACAATGCCGCACAGCCGTTGCGCCAGATCGTCTTCACGCCGCACTCGCATCTCTACCACGCGTTGCCCATGAAAAACCTGCTGGAGCCGTCGCAGGTGGTGAACATGGAAGCGGGTAACCTGCGGCTGGACATCCCGCCGCGCTCCGCGGCGATCTTTGTTCCCGATGATACGCGGCTGCCCAACTACAAGTTCTTCAAGCCCCGAAACCTCGCGTGAAGGCGGCTGATAAACTAGGCGCGCGAGCTATGCCCGCCGGTGATGTAGTGTTCGAGTTCGCGGATCGTGAACTCGCGATCGGAGATGATCACGCGCACAATGTCGCCGATGGACACGATCCCCGCCAACTGTCCGTTTTCCATGACCGGTAGATGGCGCAGCCGCTTGTCGGTCATGAGTGCCATGCAGTTTTCGATGGTGTCGCCGGGACTGACGTACAAAACATCCGTGATCATCAACTCGCCCACCGTCGTGGTCTTGGATGATCGGCCCTTGAGGACGACTTTGCGTGCGTAATCGCGTTCCGTGAAGATGCCCGCGACATTTCCCTGCTCGACAACCACCAGCGCGCCGATGTTCTTCGTGGCCATCAACTCCAGCGCCTCGTACACCGTGACCGTGGGCGCAATGGTCCAGACCTCGCTGCCTTTCTCCCGCAACAGTTCTTTGACCGTGTGCATGAAAGAATCCTCCGTTGTCCGCCTGTCAGTAATGTACGCGCCTCGGGTGGGGAAGGGCAAGCGGAAGGATTAGCAGATGAGGGGAAGGGCCTATTCGATGGGAAAAGGTCCATCGATAAACTTCGCGGCATGGTACCCTTTTGACCCAACGGATCGAGCCAGTGGACTTCTCCCGTCTTCGTCCGCCCTCAGGCGGTCAATGAGGAACTTGAAATCATATCGCGGTTGCCAGCCGAGTTCTTTTCGAGCACGTTCGTTGACATACACGCGGTCGATGCTCGGAAGCATTTTCCAGCCACGGCGCGCGTATTCTGCCTCGTAATCAGGAACTCGACGCCGCGCCGCCAGCGGGGCGTCGGCACGCAAGTCCGGCAAGTCACTCGGCGAAAAGGGTGTGGTTGCGCTGATGATATATTGACGGAAGCCGATTGCCCGCGCGCGTTCGGCGGCCAGCAAATGCGCGCTGACGACATCTTCGATATCCACGCGCCGGTACAGATACTCGTTCATCTTGATGTTGTCGTCTATGTAAGTTTCTCGCACGACACGGTTGTCGTCTTCCTCGGGGAAGAATCGTGAAGTTCTGAGTACGATGCAGGCAAGCTTCTTGTTCCTGTGGAACAACTGGCAAAGATCCTCCGCCGCTGCCTTGGTGACACCGTAGATGTTCTTGGGAATGGGCACGACCTCCTCGGTCACCCATGCCGCCGGAGCCCCGACCGGCGGCACCAGGGCGTCGCCAAAGACGCTGGTTGTGCTCGTGAACACAAATGACCCGACACCGTTCGTCACGGCCTCTTCCAGCAAATGGAGCGTGCCGGTTATGTTGGTATCGACGAAATCCTGCCGGCTATGGGTGGCGACATGCGGCTTGTGCAACGTGGCTGCATGGAAAACCGCCTGCACACCGACCATACAATGTCGAACGCAAGCCCGATCGGCTATCGAACCGACGCAAGTGGTGAACGGACCCTCGAGAATGTCGAGGCTGACAACCTCGTGCTTTAAGTCCCTCAACGTGCGGACCAACGCCTCGCCGAGATGGCCGGAACTTCCGGTAACCAGGACTCTCATAATCACACAATACCCGAGAACATGAAGTTCGCTAAGGGTTATTAAGGTGGTCGGGACGACAGGATTTGAACCTGCGACCTCCT
>JBGOTY010000326.1:0-4100 GCA_041476745.1 Verrucomicrobiia bacterium
CGCTACGAAGCGATTTAGTCTTGGTTGCCGGGCCTTGTAAACGGCGCCCATGCCGCCCTGGCCGATGAGTTCAAGGATTTCAAGTTGCGGAAAGAGCCTGGCAAGCTCCTCCACCGTGGGCGGGGTGAAAGGCGGTTGCTTGGCTCCTGCCGATTCCACGCCGGTGGGAAAACCGGACTTGATGAGGCATTCCGGACAAAGTCCCAGTGGCACATCCGGGGCGAGCGGTTTCTGGCAACTTGGGCAAAGGCGCTCTGTATCCATAATGATTGTCGCTTCTACCCAGTTCTTAGGAAACGCGGGAGGAAGGTTACAGGTTGACGCAAAATAAACAGACCCCCCGAAAATGCCGCAATCTGGCTAACGTTTGGCCAGCACGGCAAAGAGGTGGCGCAATTCCTCATCAACGTCCTCCGACTCAGCCATTGTCTCGCCAATCTCTTCGCGGAGCAATTGCCGGTAGCGTTTGCGCAGGCGATGCACCGCCACCTTGACTGCGCCTTCCTGCATGCCCAGGCCGTCGGCCAGTTTCGCGTAGGGCTGCCGTTCGCGGTCGCCGACAAGGGTGGGATGCAACGTGGCAAACAAGGCGCCTTTCCCCTCGCGCTCATATTCACCTCGCAGGCGTTGCAACACGGTGTCGAGCAAGGTCAACGCCCAGCGTCGCTCGAAGTATTGCTCCGGCGTGCTGTTGTCCGCCGGTTCGTGCCCATACCGGGTTTCTCCGGTATCGAGTTGCAACGGCAGCAGCGGGATCGCGCCTCCGCGCTTTTGCGCGCGCAGCTTGTCCCATTCGTCCGAGAGAAACCGGCTCATGGCCGTGAGCAGAAACGTCCGGAAGCGCCCGCGCTCCTGTTTTGCGTCACTTACCCAATGGCGTTCGAGCAACCGCGCGAAGAATGCCTGGGTGAGATCCTGGGCATCGTGCACCGAATGACCGCGTCGGCGCACGTAGGCGTACAGGGGATACCAGTACGTCTGGCAAAGCTTCGCCAGGGCATCCCGGGCCTGGGTTGTGTCGCTGCGCCCGGCTTTGAGCACCACCGACCAATGCGTCGTGGCGAAAACAGCATGTTGATATTCGCCCGCCGCCGAGTCGCTCAATCCGGGTGCGCCATTGATCGACGTGCTCACAGCATTTCAGAGTAAGGAGTGACGAACCCCAAAGCAAGCCCTTGCCACTCGGCTTCCGGCTGGTCGCTGTCCCCGCTTACGGTCCGTTCGTGACCGATATCAACTCCAGCCTTTCAGCGGTGACCAGGTCAATGACCAACACATTGCCGACACCCGAGGCGTAGTACTTGTTTTCCATGGCTTCGGGTTCGAGGGGCGAGGTCTCCAAGGTCACCAAGCAGTTCGTAAACGTGCCGGAGGCGACGGTGACGGAGTTGGTGAGACTGATGACTTCCGCGACGTCCTCGGCGTTGTCGAGATCGAACTCCTGCCGGTAGAAATCGCCGACTGTGGGATTGGCTTTCATGACGATGCCGGGCTGGGCGCCGTTGGTGCCGCCCTTGAAGGAGCCGTCGATGTTGGTGATTTCGTTGCCGTCCAATTCATGGGTGTTCTCGCCGAAGTACCAGACGTTACCGTCCCTGTCCTGCGCGAACCAGTCGAGGGTGTCCTCGGCCAAGACCCCACCTCTGTATACGGTATCGTGGACTTCGACGCAGGTGACGCCATCGATCATTTTAGTGTTGTGGGTCACGGCGACGACGTTGCTTTCGCTCGAACTGACATACGTGAAGGTCGTGCCGGGGATGAGAGGCATGAATGAATTGGTGATCGCGCCGACAAAGTTCGACGCAACAATCGACGGCTCGAAGGTCGCCTTGCCCAAGCGGGCGCAGGCCGCAAGCCGGGCAGCGGTCTGGGCCTTACACGTGGCCAGGGCATCTTTCATATCGGATTTGGCTTGGACCTGACAGGCCTTGCGGGCGACGGGATCGGCGATATTGGCGCACTTACCCAAAGCGAGGTTGTAATCGCTCCTAGCCCCCTCCGTGCAGGCCTTCCCCGCCGCCATCGTGGTCGTCTTACAAGGATCACCGCCAGCGGTCGCGGCGGTGCTGCCGATACCGAAACTGAGAACAATCCCCGTCGCCAAGACAGACGCAGCGGATAAACTTCTCAAGCTGGTTCTGCCACATGCTATTTGTGGTGATGTCTTCACAAGCTGCGGGTGTTGCTTCATGGATTCCTCCTCGAATACTGAATGGACTATTTCAGCTTACGTGAATTATGCCAGAAGCAACATTACCGGGAGATGATGACGGGATGATTCCAAGCTTGCACTTTGGGGTGTGCGGGGGTATTTAGCGGGCCAAGCTTGGAGATGGAGAGGCCCAGTCTGGGAGGTGATGGCACGTGGCTACTTTCAATTCGGTTCCGCCCCGGCATGAAGACACCGGCGGTGCGCGTTATGGTTTTGACCCGATGCGGTTTGGTCTCATCGGCGGGGTGATTCTCGCCGTCGCGATTGTCGTCGGGTTCGTGTTCGCGTGGTTCTTCTGTCGTATCGAACCACCCACCGGAACCTGCGCGATCCTGACGCGGCTCGACGGCAAGGACATTCCCGCCAACGAAATCATTGCCACCTCGGCCGACCAGAAGGGCATTCAGTTGGATCCACTGAGCGAGGGACGCTATTTCCGGAACCCGGTGTATTGGCACTGGGAGATTGTGCCGTTGGTGCAAATCCGGCAGAGCGAAGTCGGCGTGCTGGTCCGGCAGTTTGGGAAGACCGCACCGGCGGGTCAGTTTATCGTGAAGAACAAGGAAGCGGATGGCACGCAGTATCGCGGCGTAATCGAGGAACCCTTGCGGCCGGGCACGTACCGAATCAATCCCAACGCCTATCACGTTGAGAAACGGCCCGCGGTGAAGATCGAGCCCGGCGAGGTCGGCGTGGTCACGCTTCGTTACGGACGCGATCCGGCAGAGGCGAACACGATTCTTGTGAAGGAGGGTGAGCGCGGCGTGCAGGAAACGCCGTTGCGGCCGGGCACGTATTACCTCAACCCGTACATCTATCGCGTGGACGTGGTCGGTGTGCAGAGCCATAAGACGGAATTCGAGATCAACTTCCTTTCGAGGGACGGCTTCCGCTTTCCCGTCAAGGGCGCGGTCGAGTGGGCGGTGGAGGAGGCGAAGGCACCCGAGGTGTTCGTGAAAATCGGCGACGAGGAGGACATCGTCAACAAGGTGATCCTGCGCTCGGCGCTCTCGATGAGCCGCATTCAGGGATCGAAGTACAGTTCCGCCGATGTCATTAGTGGCACGGTGCGCAAGGCGTTTCAGGACGAATTCAGCAAACACATCACGTCCGAGTCGGCGAAAAAAAATATTTTGGTGAAGGCGGCGCTGATCAGTGAAATCGAGCCGTCGCAAAAAATCGCCGAGCCGATTCGCGAACGCGAGATCGCCATCCAGACCCGCGCGAAATATCAAAGCGAAATCGAGCGCGCCAAGTCCGACGGGAATGTTGCCCAACAGAGGAAGATGCAGGACCAGCGGGTCCGGTTCGTGACGGCGGAGACCACGCGCACCAACGAGATTCAAAAGGCCACGAAGGAGCAGCAGGTGCAGGTCATCGCCGCCCAGCGCGACCTCGAAGTCACCCGGAAGGACCTGGAGACGGCGGAGAACCAGTCCCAGGCGATTGTCTCCACGGGGCAGGGCGACGCGGACGTGATTACCTACACGCGGACGGCCGAGGCGAACGCGCTGCGGTCGATCATCCTGCCGTTCGGCAGCGGGGAGGCATACGCGCGGTATCTGTACTTGAAGAAGATCGCGCCGAATATCGATTCGATCCTCGCCAATTCGGATGGGCCGCTTGCGGAACCCTTCCGGGATCTCTCGAAGTCGTCGAAAGGCGGTGCCAAGTGATGAAGAACCGCTCTCTCACGATGGCGATCGCCGCGGCGCTGGCGCTGCTGCTGTTGTACGTGTTCGTCTATGAAGGTTTTTGGGTTTGGGTGGTGGAGAATACGGTGGTGCCGTCGAACAAGATGCTCATCGTGATTGCCAAGACGGGCCGGGAAATGCCGGCCGGCCAAATCATCGCGGAACCCGGACAAAAAGGCGTGCTCCTCGAA
>JBGOTY010000327.1:0-4099 GCA_041476745.1 Verrucomicrobiia bacterium
CCCAACGATTGAAGTAGACGTGGAACTTTCCGGCGGCGCAGTCGGTCGCGCAGCGGTCCCCAGCGGCGCCAGCACCGGCGAACATGAAGCGTGGGAATTGCGCGACGGCGACCAGTCGCGCTTCGGCGGCAAGGGCGTGCAGAAGGCCGTCGCCAACGTCAACACGAAGATTTTTCCCGAACTCGAAGGCCACGACGCGCTGGATCAGGTTGGCATCGACCGCACGATGATCGATCTCGACGGCACGCCGAACAAGGGCAAGCTCGGCGCCAATGCGATTCTCGGCGTCTCGCTCGCGACCGCGCATGCCGCCGCCGCGCAACTCGGCCTCGAACTCTTCAAATACCTCGGCGGGCCGAACGCGAAGGTGTTGCCCGTGCCGATGATGAACATCCTCAATGGCGGCGCGCACAGCGATGCGCCGATTGACCTGCAGGAATATATGATCATGCCCAAGGGCGCTACGAGTTTCCGCGAAGCGTTGCGCATGGGCACGGAAGTTTTTCACGCGCTGAAGAGCGTGCTGAAAGCGAACAAGCTCAGCACGGCGGTGGGCGACGAAGGCGGGTTCGCGCCCGTGCTCAAAAACAACGAGCACCCGCTCGAAGTGATTCTCGCCGCGATCAAGCAGGCCGGCTACAAACCCGGCAAAGACATCTTCATCGCGCTCGATCCCGCATCGAGCGAGTTTTACGACGCGGCCTCGAAGAAGTACGTTTTCAAAAAGTCGGATGGCTCGAAGCACACCGCCGCGCAAATGATCGAGTTCTACAGCGATTTGTGTAAGAAGTACCCGATTGTTTCGATCGAAGACGGTCTGGCGGAAGGCGACTGGGACGGCTGGAAATTGATGACCGACAAGCTCGGCGACAAGCTGCAACTCGTCGGCGACGATTTGTTCGTCACCAACACCAAGTTCCTCAAGCGCGGCATCGATACCGGCACGGCGAATTCGATTCTGGTGAAGGTCAACCAGATCGGCACGCTCACCGAAACACTCGATGCCATCGAGATGGCGAAGGAAGCGGGTTATACCGCGGTCATCAGCCATCGCTCGGGCGAGACGGAGGACACCACGATTGCCGACATTGCAGTGGCGACCAACGCGGGCCAGATCAAAACGGGTTCGCTGTGCCGCACGGATCGCGTCTGCAAGTACAACCAGTTGCTGCGCATCGAGGAAATTCTCGGCAAGAATGCCGTGTACGGAGGAAAACTGTAGCCGATGAGCTGGCCGTCAGCCCTCTGGGGCAAACTGCAGTCACTCGGATTCTTGGTCTTTGTAGCGATCGTCGGTTGCGGGGTCGCCCTGCTTTTCGTGCCTCTCTTGCAGCAACGGCATGAAATGCAACAGGACATCGCGCGGCTCGACCGCGAGATTGACCAGCAAGAGACGCTCGAGAAAAAGCAAAAGACCGAGATTGAAGCGCTGAAGAACGATTCCAGTTACATTGAACGAACCGCTCGCAACAAGCTGAATTTGGCGCGGCCCAATGAAGTGATTTTCCGCTTTGAAACGCCGCCGCCAACCGCGGCCCCACGCCGCTGAAACGCGTGCTTGACGTACCCGTGATGCGCCACTAAGGTGCAGCAGACTTTGACTGCGGGGTGGAGCAGCCCGGTAGCTCGTCAGGCTCATAACCTGAAGGTCGTGGGTTCAAATCCCACCCCCGCTACCAATTCCAGGGGCCAGAACAAGCGTTCTGGCCCTTTTTTTCAAGGGTTATAGCGTATCTCGCCGGGTTGTCTCCAGTTTACCGAAACACGTCGGACATCCTGAAACTCGGCGGAGAAAAACCAACAAAACCACCAACGCAGTCGATGGGTAACGGACCCTGTACTGTGTAAAAACTCGTCCACCCTGATTTAGCGCGTCGTCCTGTCTTTTCTGTCTCATCGTTTGTCACAGATTTCGTATAGTCAAGGGACATGGTCACCAACCTCCGCCGTTCCGTCGCTCCACTGATCTCCACTATCCAGAGGCTGTTCAGCGAGGATCTGGCCAAGGAGAACGACTTCCTCAGGCAGGAGAATAGAATCCTCCGCAGCAAGTTGGGCAAACGAGTGCCCTTGACGGAGAGCGACCGCCGCACCTTGGTACGTTTCGGCCTCTCCATCAAGGAGTGCCTTGCCGATGTCATTACCATTGTCCGACCGGAAACACTGCTGTCCTGGTACCGTCGGATGAAGCGACGGAAGTGGACCTTCGATAACACGCCCCGGCCGACCCTCTAAAGGAAAGGTCACCCAAGAACTGGCGCTGCGGATGGCTGAGGAGAATGCTTGGGGCTACATCCGCATCGCTGGGGAGTTGAAGAAGCTCGGGCTGCCTCCGTGCCCGTGCCGGAAGGGTCTCTCACGGAAGCAGTTCATCCAGACGCATTTGGAGGTCCCTTGGGCGGCTGACTACTTCACGGGGGAAGTTTGGACCTGTTCTGGCTTGGTGATGTAAGTACGACTGGAAATTGCCCAATATTCCTTGTGGCTCCATATGAATCAACCGGCGAGTGCCGGAGTCGCTTTTTGGCTTGGAATTTGGACCGTGGCTTGTTAGGCTATCAGGATGTTTCGTGTCATCAAGCTATCGCGCAAGGGTTTCATTGCAATCAACTGAGTTCGTCAATCGTGCTGCGGCGCGTCGTGAAGAGACGGTAGACCGCCTGAACGCCGAACACCAACACCACCACGGTGACTACACTCAGCGCGATCAAACGATTTTCCCGGGAAAACGTCATAGCCAAGTAACCACCCAGCCAAGCAAAATACTGAGGTTTATGGGTGCGTGCGTTGAAGCGCTGTTGCAGTGAAAAGGGAGTTACACCAGTTGCACTTGAAGTCGCCGAAGTCGTTTAGCATTACTGAACGCCCGAATCATCGTTCTTGCGGGTCCGATCTGCCGTCGGTATTCAAGTTTACTGCCGCCAGGTGGCTCCTCGCGTTGTGCCTAACCGCGATGTCCGTTGGGAGCGCGTCAGCCGGCACGTCGGCGCCGACGAATCTCAGCGTCACGAACAAATCCTTCCAGCAGGTTTCTCTCACGTGGACTGATAACTCGACCAGCGAGAAAAACGTCATCGTCAGCCGCAGCGCGCAAGCGACTTCAGGCTACGTTGACATTGCCACGAATGCGGCTAACTTAACGAGCTACACCGACACAACCGTCACACCGGGCGTCACATACTACTACCAGGTCACTTCCGTGGCGGCGAGCAAGACAACCTACACCTCTTCGTCCCTCAGCGTCACCACGCCCAGTGTTGCCATTGTGAGTCCGTCCTCCGGTGCCACTAACACTGCCGCCCAAACGGTTCCGGTTACCGCGTCAATCACTCAAGTCGACAATGCCGGGATCACCAAGACGGAGTTTTACGACGGCGCGACACTCATGGGCACCGTCACGACCAGCCCGTACACGCTAAACTGGACGATCACCCCGGCTAATAACGGCAAGCACAATTGGACCACAAAGGCGTACGACAATGCCGGCGGCACGTCGGTTTCTGCCCCGGTCAGTGTGATTGTCAAGATCCCGTGCATTTACGCGCTGTCGGCCACCAACAGCCCGACGATTGCCTCGACCAGCAATTCCGGCAGCTTTACCGTGACCGTGACGGGGGGTTGCGCTTGGACGCCAAGCACTGCGGCCACTTGGATCCATCCGACCGTCAGCGGCTCAACGGTCAACTACACAGTGGATACCAACAGCGGTTTGGCGGGACGAACCAATACAATCACGATTCTCAACGGGACGAACACGGTTGCGACCTACACGGTGATTCAGTCAGTGGATACGACGGCCCCGACCGTGCCGACGGGCCTGACCGCGAGCGTGATCTCTTCCAGTCAGGTCAACCTGGGTTGGGGCGCGTCGACCGATACCGGCGGTTCGGGCCTGGCCGGCTACAAGATTTACAAGAACGGTGTGCTGGTGACGACCTCGGCCAGCACCAGCTACTCGGTCACGGGCCTGGCGGCGAGCACAACCTACTCGTTCACCGTGGCAGCCTACGACAATGCCGGCAACACTTCCGCGCAGAGCGCGACGGTTTCCGCGACGACGCAAGCAGTGCCGCCGCCGACCGTGCCGACGGGCCTGACC
>JBGOTY010000328.1:0-4073 GCA_041476745.1 Verrucomicrobiia bacterium
CGGTCTCCAATGGTTTTGTGAAGAGCAATTATGCGTTTGTCGGCTCCGGCGGTGCCTCGCGCGGCACCTTGACCATGGCCGGCGGCACGATGCTCGTTTCTTCCAACCTGACCGTCGGCGGCAACTCCCTGTTTGCCTTTATCGGAAAGGGTACGGGCACCGTGGTGATTGCCAGCGGACAACTCAACGTCACCAACAACTTATCTAACGCGCAACTCGTCGTCGGTCAGGATGGGCGCGGCGTGTATACGCAAAACGGCGGCGCCGTTACCGTCGACCAATTGCTCTTCACCAACGGCACACAGAATGCCTTCGCCTTGAACGCCGGCACGTTGACCGTCGATAACCTCACTTCGTTCAAGAACGCTATCGACGTCGCGATGATCGTTGGCGACGGCGCGGCGGGCAACTCCGCCACGCTGCAACTGCCATCGGGCACTCATTTCATCAGCGACGGCTTGATCGCCGGCAACGCCGTCGGCACAACCGGCACCGTGTCGGTCACGGGCGGGACGCTGACCACCGGCCCGAAGATGATCCTCGGCAACTACCCTTGCACCGCCGTAGGCTATCTCCTCGTCAACGGCGGCGATGTTTCCATCACCAATGCCAGCGGCACGGCGGTCGTGGATGTGCGCGACGGAACAGTGACGCTCGGTTCCGGCACGCTGCGCATCGACCACCTCGTTATCACCAACTCCTGCGGTCACTTCATCAAGCTCGGCGGCACGCTCACCATCGTCGGTGACATGACCCTCGACCCCAATCTCGACGCGGACAACGACGGGATCCCGAATGGCTACGAGCAGGCTCACGGCCTCGACCCGCTCGACCCATCCGACGCCAACGCTGACCCCGACAGTGATGGTTTCACAAACCTGCAGGAGTATCTGGCCAACACCGATCCCAATGACCCGAACTCAGCGCTGCGCATCACCGCAATTGCCCGCGAAACCAGTTCCATCCGCGTGACATGGATGATGGGTTCCGGCAGAACCAACGCGCTGCAGCGTACGGCAGGCGCGGGTGATGGGAGCTACCAAACCAACAACTTTGCCGACATCTTCACCGTCACCAACACCGTCGGTTCAGTCACCAACTACCTCGACGTCGGCGGCGCGACGAACATTCCCGCCCTCTACTATCGCGTGCGGCTGGTGCCGTAGCGGCGGGTGACGAAGCGGAACACAGTTGCGGTGTTTCGGCTCGGTCTGCTAGCATGCGCACCATGTCCGCCATGAATCTCCGTTTGCGAATCGCCACAGTGCTGGCGCTGGTGCTCATGACTTTTCCAGCGCACGCCCAGATCGCCACCCTGAAAAAACTCACCGCGCAAGCGAACGACCTTTATCGACAGGCGAAATATGCCGACGCCGTCCGTGTCGGGCAGGACGCGCTGAAGATCGCCGAGAAGACGTTCGGCCCTTCGCATCGCGAAGTGGCCACCGCGTTGAGCAACTTTGGGGAGTATCAGCGCGCGCAGGGCAACTACCCCGAAGCCGAAACGTTGTTGAAGCGGGCGCTGGCCATGGATCAGCAGTTGTTGGGCTTCGACCATCCGGATGTCGCCGTTGACCTCAACAACCTTGCCCTGCTCTCCGACAACCTGGGCCGCTATGGCGACGCGGAACAGCTTTACAAGCAGGCGCTCGCGATCGACGAGAAGGCCCTCGGCACGAATCATCTCGGCGTGGCGACCGATCTGAACAACCTCGCCGGAGTGTACCGGGCGGAAGGCAAACTCACCGAGGCCGAGTCGCTGTACCAGCGCGCGCTCGCAATTTGCGAGCAGTCGCCCGGCCAAAACGGAAGCGCCATCGCCACGACGCTCAACAACCTCGCCGGGCTGGCCGCCGCCCAGGGCCGGAACGCCGAGGCCGAAAAGTTGCTGACGCGGGCTTTGGACATCTGGCGCAAGACCGTGCGGCCGGATCATCCGAGCCTCGTGGCAACCTGGCGCGCGCTCGGTTCCGTGCAGACTTCCCTGCGCGAGTATTCGAAAGCGGAGGCCTCCTACAAGGAAGCGCTCGCCATCACCGAGAAAGGCCACAGCAGGAAAAACACGCAATTGGCTAAGGACCTCAGCAACTTCGGTCTCGTGCTCTATCTCGAAAAGAAATACGTGGCCGCGGAGCCGCCGCTCAAACGCGCGCTCGACCTCGACGAGGCGAATTACGGAAAGGAACACCTCACCGTTTCCTCCAGCCTCAACAACCTCGCGGAGGTCTATCGCATCCAGGGCAAATACGCGCTGGCCGAGCCGCTGTACCGGCGGGCGCTGCTGATCGATGAGAAACTTCTTGGCCCCGACCACGTCGATGTCGGGACCGACCTCAACAATCTCGGCGCGCTTTACTTTTCGCAGGGCCGCCATGCCGACGCGGCGCCCCTGTTGAAACGCGCGCTGGCCATCAAGGAAACCGCTCTGGGTGCCAACAGCCCGCAATTGCTGCAGATTCTCGACAACTACGCGGTCGTTCTTCGCGCGCTCAAAAGTGTCCCGGAAGCCGAACTGACGGAAGCCCGCGCGAAGGAGCTTCGGGCGACCGCCACGCCATGAATGAAGTGAGGCTCAGGAAGTTGCTCGCCGACGTGCGCACCGGTCGCGTGCCGGCCGAGACGGCGCTCAAACGGTTGAAGTCCCTCGCGACTCACGATCTGGATTTCGCGCGCGTGGACGGACATCGCGCCCTCCGCAAGGGTTTCCCCGAGGTGATTTACTGCGAAGGCAAGACCCCGATGCAGGTCGTGAAGATCGCGCGGGCCATCTTGCGCCACAACGACAATCTGCTGGCCACGCGATGCTCGAAGGAAACATTTCGCGCCCTGAAGCGCGCCTTCCCGAAGGCGAAGTATCACGAAGCGTCCCGCGCGGTGACCGTCGTGCGCAAGCCGTTGCCGAAACGCGGCGGCACGATCGCCGTGCTGTGCGCGGGCACCACCGATATTCCCGTTGCCGAAGAAGCGGTCGTCACCGCCGACATCATGGGCCATCGCGTGAAGCGATACTACGATGTTGGCGTGGCCGGCCTCCACCGCTTGCTCGCGCTGAACGAGGAATTGCTCGAAGCCAGTGTCTTGATCGTCGTCGCCGGGATGGAAGGCGCGTTGCCCAGCGTCGTCGGCGGCCTCGTGGACAAACCGGTCATCGCCGTGCCAACCTCCGTCGGTTACGGCGCCAGCTTCGGCGGTCTCGCCGCCCTGCTCTCCATGCTCAACTCCTGCGCCAGCGGCATCACCGTCGTCAACATCAACAACGGCTTCGGCGCCGGCTACGCCGCGAGCTTGATCAACCAGTTGGCATCCACATGAGGTGGAGTAACAAGAGGACTACGACATTTGCCCATTAACTTTTATTACATTTACGCGCTGAAAGATCCGCGGGTTTCGCCGGCACGTCCCTTCTACGTCGGGAAGGGCACAGGCAGCCGCGCATACGACCATTTGGTGAAACCAGATGCGACTCCAAAGCACGCTCGGATACGAGAGATCATAGAATCTGGCTCAAAACCACTCGTGGTGATTCTTGCCGACGACCTTACGGAAGCGCAGGCGTTCAAACTCGAAGCTGAGTTGATTTCCGCGCTTGGAACGGAAGCTACTGGCGGACTTCTCACAAATACGGTCATGCCGGCTGGACTAGGAGGCAAGAAGAGAGAGGGCATCATTGTCCCGCAAGGCACTGTGGAGAAAGCACAAATCGGCTTGGCGCTTTTGAAGGCTGCTATTCTCGAATTTGCTGGCGCTAATCAGCACGGGATTGCGAATGCTGATGCGGCAAGCCTTCTCGGGCTGAGGAGCGACTACCGTGGTCGCCAAAAGGACTATCTCTCGTATAGTGTTCTTGGCCTGCTTCTCCGAGAAGGAAAGATTCATCGAAATGGTAACAAGCACTTTGCAAATCAGTAAATCAACCGCTGACGTGACATGAAACTCCTCTACCTCGATTGTTTTGCGGGCGTCAGCGGCGATATGTTTCTCGGCGCGCTGCTCGACCTGGGCGTGTCGGAAGATGCGTTGCGGGCCGAGTTGGAGAAGCTTCACCTGCCGGGTTATCGAATCTCTTCGCACCG
>JBGOTY010000329.1:0-4052 GCA_041476745.1 Verrucomicrobiia bacterium
AGCGGCAAGGTGCTTTTCGGATTTCGCATTATTCCCGACCGCGGCTCGTGGCTCGAAGTTCAATTCGACAGCAACGACCTGCTCAATATCTATCTTGACCGTCGCCATCGGCGCCGGAAGTTTCTCGCGACAACATTCCTGCGTTCCCTCGGCTACAGCACCGACGAGGAGATTCTCAAGTTGTTCTACCAGATCGAGGACGTGAAGCTGAAGGAGTTTGCCAGCGGCGAAGAGACCACCAACAAAGTGCTCATCGCCGACGTGATGGACACGGAGAAACAGCTCGTCGTGGGACGCGCGTTTGAGCCACTCAGCAAGAGCGTCGCGCGCCAGTTGATTGATCTCGGGGTCGACAAGGTAAAGGTTGTCGATATTTCCGCGGACGATGGTTGTATTATCAAGTGCCTGCGCAAGGACACCTGCAAGGATCAGGAGGAAGCACTCAAGGATATTTACCGTCGCTTGCGTCCCGGTGATCCGCCGACGATTGCCAACGCCAACGCGCTGATCAAGCGTCTGTTCTTCGATGCCCGCCGCTACGATCTGGGTCGGGTCGGTCGGTACAAGATCAACCAGAAGCTCAATCGCAATGCCGACATGGACAGTCGCGTCATGGAGAAGGAAGACTTGATCGAGGCGATCAAGTATCTCCTCAGTCTCCGCAAGGGGGAAGGCTCGGTGGACGACATCGACCATCTCGGCAGCCGCCGGCTGCGCACCGTGGGCGAACTTCTCGCCAATCAATGCCGCATCGGCCTGGCGCGTACCGAGCGCGTGGTCAAAGAGCGCATGACACTGTTCGACGTCAATACCGACACGATGACGCCGCAGCAGCTCATTAATCCGAAGGCGCTTTCGGCGGTCATCCGCGATTTCTTTGGTCGCAGCCAACTCAGCCAGTTCATGGACCAGACGAACCCGTTGAGCGAGCTGACGCACAAACGCCGTCTCTCCGCGCTCGGTCCGGGTGGCCTATCACGGGAGCGCGCGGGCTTTGAAGTGCGTGACGTTCACCCGTCGCATTACGGGCGGATTTGCCCGATTGAAACACCTGAAGGCCCGAACATCGGCCTGATCAGCGCCATGAGCCTTTATGCGCGGATCAATGAGTTCGGATTCATCGAGACGCCGTACCGCAAAGTCAAAGACGGACGCGTGTCGGACCTGGTGGATTATTTGACCGCCGACCAGGAAGAGAATTATGTTGTGGCCCAGGCCAATGCGCCGATCGACAGCCGTGGTCATTACACGGTGCCGAAGGTTTCGTGTCGCTATAAGGGCGACTTTATCGAAGTCGAGCCGGATCGCGTCCATTATATGGACGTGTCGCCGAAACAGCTCGTTTCCGTTGTCGCAGGATTAATCCCGTTCCTCGAGCACGACGACGCGAACCGCGCATTGATGGGTTCGAACATGCAACGCCAGGCCGTGCCGTTGCTGCAAAGTGATTCGCCGTTGGTGGGAACCGGCCTGGAAGGTCGCATCGCGCGTGACTCCAAGGTCTGTATTGTTGCGGATGAGTCGGGTGTTGTGGCGAGTGTGGATGCGCGGCGGATCGTCGTGACGAAGGACGGCGAGATGCCCGAGGGCAAACGCAAGATCGCCACCGACCCCGAAAGCCACCTATGGGTGTACGAACTGCGCAAGTTTATGCGCTCGAATGCCGGCACGTGCTTCAACCAGAAGCCCATCGTCAAATGTGGTGAGAAGATCAAGAAGGGACAGGTGTTGGCCGATGGTCCCTGCTGTGAGGACGGGGAACTGGCGCTTGGACGCAACGTGCTCGTGGCCTTCATGCCCTGGTGCGGTTACAACTTTGAGGACGCCATTCTCGTCAACGAGCGTCTCGTCAAGGACGATGTGTACACGTCGATTCACATCGACGAATTCGAGGCGGGCGCGCGCGATACGAAGCTTGGCCCCGAGGAAATCACGCGGGACATCCCGAACGTCGGCGAGGAGGCGCTGAAGGATCTCGGCCACGACGGCGTGATCCGTATCGGTGCGGAAGTGAAACCCGGCGATATCCTGGTCGGCAAAATTACGCCGAAGGGTGAGACGGAACTCGCACCCGAAGAGCGCTTGCTGCGCGCAATCTTTGGTGAGAAAGCCGCGGACGTGAAGGACACGTCGTTGCGCGTGCCCAGTGGCACCTACGGCATCGTCATGGACGTCAAAGTGTCGGCTCGCAAGGAACTGAGCCGTCCGAACCTGACGCCGACCGAGATTCGCCGACAGAAGAAGCAGATTGAAGAAGAGCACAAAAAGAAATCCACCGAATTGCGCGAGGAACTAACCGAGAAGTTGAGCAACATTCTGCTCGGCGAGAAAATTCCGCTCGACGTGGTCAATGCGGAGACGGGCGAGATTATCATTCCGGCCAACCGCAAGATCACCAAGACGCTCCTGCGCAAGCTGGCCACGGTGTACGATCACATTGAGATCGATCCGTCACCAATCCGTATCAAGATTCGCGAGATCATCGGCGAGTTTGAACATCGCTTTAGCGAACTCAACATGGAACGCGATCGTCAACTCGACCGCATCGAGAGTGGTGAAGACGTCGATCCGGGAATCATCAAGCAGGTCAAGGTGTACATTGCCAGTAAGCGTAAGCTGAGCGTTGGCGATAAGATGGCCGGCCGCCATGGAAACAAGGGTGTCATCGCCAAGATTCTGCCGGAAGAGAACATGCCATTCTTGGATGACGGTACGCCGGTGGATATCGTGTTGAATCCGCTCGGTGTGCCCAGTCGTATGAATGTCGGTCAGGTGCTTGAGACGCACCTTGGCGTCGCCGCGCGAGCGTTGGGTTTAAAGATCGCTTCACCCGTGTTCGATGGTGTGACCGAGAAGGAAATCCACGAGATGATCAACCAGGCCCGGAAGATCGACGGCTACGGTTGGGTGAAGGAAGACGGCAAATCGCGTCTCTATGATGGCCGCACCGGCGAGCCGTTTGATCAGGAAGTTGTTGTCGGCTACATTTACATGTTGAAGCTGGGTCACTTGGTGGCAGACAAGATTCACGCACGCGCCGTTGGCCCGTATTCGCTGGTCACGCAACAGCCGCTCGGTGGTAAGGCCCAGTATGGTGGCCAACGCTTCGGGGAAATGGAAGTGTGGGCGATGGAGGCCTATGGCTGCGCGTATGCGCTGCAGGAATTACTTACGGTTAAGAGCGACGACGTGCAGGGCCGCACCCGCATCTACGAATCCATCGTCAAGGGTGACAACACGCTCGAAGCGGGTACGCCCGAGTCGTTCAACGTGTTGATGAAAGAAATGCAGAGTCTATGCCTCGACGTTCGCGTCGGGAAGAACGGAGGCGAACACAAGTTATGATTGCAGCAAAACCTGGAACCTCGATACCGTCAACGGCCAACGCCACCGCGGCCGCGCGCGCTGCGCTCGGTTTGGAAAAGGCGGACGTCTTCGATCGCGTCAGCATTGGCGTGGCATCGCCGGACACGATTCGCTCGTGGTCGCACGGGGAAGTCAAAAACCCCGAGACGATCAATTATCGCACGTTCAAGCCCGAAAAGGGCGGTCTGTTTTGTGAACGCATTTTCGGTCCCGTGCGCGATTGGGAGTGCAATTGCGGCAAATACAAACGCATCAAGCATCGCGGGGTGATCTGTGATCGTTGCGGTGTCGAGGTGACGCTGGCGCGCGTGCGCCGTGAACGCATGGGCCATATCGAATTGGCGGTGCCGGTCAGCCACATTTGGTTCTTCAAATGCATGCCGTCGCGCATGGGTCTGATGCTGGACATGACGGCTCGCGATCTCGAACGCGTGCTGTACTACGAAGATTACATGGTGGTAGATCCGGGCAAGACGCCGCTGAAGGACAAGCAGTTGCTCACCGAAATGGAGTACCGTGAGGCCCGCGAGCAATACGCCGACGGGTTTGCCGCCACGATGGGCGCGGAGGCCGTGCAGGAATCCCTGGCGAAGATTGACCTGCGCAAGCTCGCGCACGAGTTGGAACATCAACTCGATGCAACTAAGAGCAAGCAGATCCGCAAGAAGATCGCCAAACGCTTGAAG
>JBGOTY010000330.1:0-4004 GCA_041476745.1 Verrucomicrobiia bacterium
AACCCCGAGTACCAACCCGAAACTGCCGGTGTCAGCGAGGGCGCGACAAACAACAGCAAACTCAGCCCACTCAGAATTGTTGCCGACACCAATACGTAGTAAGGGATGCGCGACACCGAGGTAACGGTGTCTGGTAGGCGGATGATCACCCAGTACGCCAGCAGCGCGATGCAGATGTTCACAATGGGACGGCCGCCGATGCTCCCCGACCCAAAGATGAGGAAACCGACCGGGTGTCTGACCAGGGTGAACGCGAGGTAAATGACATTGAGCCCAACCAGCAGATCCAACAAATGGAGTTTGGGGCGCAGATTCTCCTGCGACAACACGCGGTACGCTACGTACGAGGTGGTTGCCAACAGCACGCCCAGATCACGCGGGGCCAACGGGATTGGCAATTTGCCAAGGCCGCCCATCAAGAGAGAGGTCAGTGGAATCAAGATCCAGGCTTTTCGCTGCATCCCGAAGGCGACGAGTACGACGACCAATGCGCCCACGAAACACGTTATGTAGAACATCTGTCCGTTGCCCAGCCAGTATCCGACAATCACGGCGATAGCGATTCCCGCGAGCAAGGTGGTCAGCCGCATGACGAACGCCCTGGCCATCGCCGGATTGTGAAGATCGTCAGTAAAGATACCGAGCAGTTTCATGAACGAAGACAAATTGTACAGCTAGTATCGGGCCACCGCAAGCCAGACTACCGGCGGCGGCTCTCGACGATCCAATATAATAGACCGACCAATCGCGTATGACCGTCGCGTGGCGAGGTGCTATCACGGGGAGTGTCGTTGCGCTGGCCGGAACGTCTGCTTTGTTACGGTGTAGTTCATCGCTCTCATGGTGGCGAGGAAGGCGCGACCGTTGGGTTTCGGGGTGTCGGTGACGTAATCCCAGTAGCCACATTGGTACAGGTTGGTTGCCGCGCCGTGCCAGTAGGTCGGGCACAAGGCCCAGACACCGTTGCGTTGGGCGATGATGCAATAGGCGATGACATTTTCTGGTGTGCCGAGGCCCAGTTCGCTCACGCAGATGGGCTTGCCCCCCGACCACTTGTCGCAGTTGGCGATGCAGCCGGCGAGGTTTGGCATGTTCGATCCGTAGTTTTGATACGGTGAATATGTCCGTGCATTATCCGGCCCGGTGCCGGTCATGCGGTAATCGTGGAACGTCACGATGTCGCACGCTTTGAATCCGCCATTGGCGGCGAAGACGGAGAAGAAATTGTCATCGCAGGGAACAGTGAGCGATGGGCCGGCAATCTTGACGGTGTAATCGACCGCGAGCACGGTGGTGCTGACGGCGTTGGCGAGCTTTGCGGTGAACGCGGCGATCTGCTGCCAGTTCGTGCATTGCGGAACCCAACCATAACCGCCGCCCGGTTCGTTGATGAACTCGACGATTTGGATGCGGCCCGGCTCGTGTTTGAGCAGGGCCTGCAAGAAGGCGCATTCGCCAGCGATGTAGGCGGCCTGCGAGTTGGTATAGAAGGCCGGTGGATAGACCACGCTGAACATAATCAGTGGCTGAACCGCGTTGGTCAGATACACCAGGTTGGACGCGACGTTGCCGAAGTTGGTGACCGTATTCTGGGCGAGCATGGCGTCAAACCCCGCCCAGTTATAAACGCCCGGTGATGGCTCAAGAACCTTCCAGGTTCCCCCTTGTGTGCGGACAATGGCTGGCCGGATCTGTCCATAGAGCCGCGGCAATTCAGCATCATCTCGCCCACTGGCGCTGTCGCCGCCGATGAGGATGGGTGTGGCATGGCCGGAGTTTCTGCCGGAGGCGCTATCACACACTATCGGGATCTCGCGTGGCGGTGAACCGGCGACGTCGCGTAACGACGGCTGCACCGTGTCGCAACCAATCAACAAGGCAATTGTAGCGGCGAGCATGTATGAGTTCTTCATCGGTTCCTCACTCCTTGTCTAACCGCAAAGTTTAACCGCAAAAACGCACCTTCGCATCTTTATCCAGTACACCTTCCTGAATGAGGTTGCTTGGATGTTCCCAAAGCCGCAAGAACATTTCCTATTCCCAGATCCGATAGTGGCTTCTCGCCACGGCGAAGCATAGCACCGCCGCGTCGTAACAGCGCACGACAAACCGCGCTGCGTGGAACAATTCGGTCTGAGCGCCCAGCCCTCCTTGTGGCGGTGTTGATCGTAGCAACTGAAAAATCGCTATGCCCGACGCCCACGGGGATGAACTCAGGCAGGCCAACTAACAGTGCCAGTGCTCGAATGCGCCGGTTGGCATCGGGATGGCCACTGCCGCATTGACCTTGGCCGTGCAATATTGGTAAAAGATTCGTTCACTTGTAAACTCTTTGTATCGCGGCTGCGTCGACACGCCTCGCGGCCACCCCAAGAACATGAGCCGTAAACCAAGGTTGGACGACATTGACGCCGCCAAAGGATTGGCGATTGTGCTGGTCGTGTTCGGACACCTTGTGGCATGGGAGGGGGGGAATTTCCCGAAGGGCTTTGCCTGGTACATGGTGGTCGACCAGGCCATCTATCGGTTCCACATGTCGTTTTTCATGTTCCTCAGCGGATTTGTTTACCTCTACGCCTACAATCCGATTCGTACGCTGCGGGATTATGGCAGCTATGCAGCGCGCAAGTTTTGGCGCTTCGGGCCGGCGTACTTGTTGTTTGGCGGGCTAATGATTGCGGGCAAGGTGATCGGACAACGTTTCCTGCATGTGGAGTCGCCCCCTGAGGGTTTCTGGCGGGGTTTTGAGGAAATCCTGATCCGGCCGATGGCCAGCCACGCCGCCAGCCTCTGGTATATTTACGCCTTGCTCGTATTCCAATTGCTCTTCCCGGTTGCTCTGCGGCTCAGCAGGGACAGACTGGAGCCGCTACTGGGAGTGGCGTTGGTGCTGCATTTCGTAGGAGGCCCTAAGTTGTTCTGCCTGGATCGAGTCTGCGAACTCGCTTTCGTGTTTGTGGCGGGCGCGTACGCGGCATCCCGTTCTTCGGCATGGATGGCATTGGTGGACAGGTTTCGTAGCATCACTCTTATCACTTTCATTGCAGTCCTGGTCGCATCCGCATTCTGGAGCATGCCGAGCTACCCGATCGCGTTGTTGTCCATTCCGGCCCTGCACGGGCTGTGTCGCCTTCCCCGTTGGCGTTCGTCATCCTGGCTGTTGCTTTTCGGCAAATACACCTTTGTAATCTACCTCATGAACACGATGGTCATTGGTTTTGAGAAGGGACTGCTGGAGAAACTCCACCTATGGACTGGTCCGCTATTCGTGTTCTTCGGCCCCTTTCTGCTGGTTAGCGCCGTGTTTGTGCCGATCCTGTTGAAGATCTACGTCTTTCCCAGGATCCCAAGCCTGGATCGGATTACCAGCTAACCAACTTCATCAGATCGACTTCTAAAGGGGTGCCGCGTGACCGCAGGCCGCACTACTGGCGGCGGTTCTCGACAATCCCGTTTCGCCTGCTACTATCGCGTTTTGCACTATGGTCATGCCCAAGGTCTCGATCGTCACGCCGTCCTTCAATCAGGCCCGGTACCTACCGCAGACGCTTCAATGCTTCCGCGAGCAGGATTGCCCGCACATTGAACACATTGTCGTCGACGGCGGCTCGACCGACGGGACGCCGGACATCCTGCGCGCCGTGCCCGAAGCGTCTGCGGCGCTGCTCCTGTCCTTTGGTCTGGCCGCGCTCGCGGTCGGGATTCGGTGCAGGCAAGCGAACGGACTAGCTCTTGGCGATTCCTTGCAGCAATTCAAATTGTAGAATTCACTCAGGGATTGACAGTAGTGCCAAGATAGTAGCCACAGTGCGAAGATAGTTGCCATTTGGCCTGCTGATCATTATTCTGTGTGTGTTGTGAATATGCGACGGAAGTGCCTCTCTTGCAGTCGGTAGCGATTTGTAAAAATCTTGATGTGTTTGTTGGCACGATCAAGGCTAAGAGGTATCGCTGGAGAATCCAATTAGGGGGCCAGCCACACGATGCTCAGTTGTTTTTCGTAT
>JBGOTY010000331.1:0-3968 GCA_041476745.1 Verrucomicrobiia bacterium
AATGGGGTCAGGTCTCATTATCAAACAATCCGGTCTCTAGTGAAGGAGATCTGTTTGATGGCTTTCTTCACTGCTTCTCCCATGCGCCTCCAGTACTCCGCTCGTTTGCGGGATACAAGACTTTTCGAGACCACGCGCCCATCTTGTCAATGTCGTCGTCAAGCCTCACGCGGCCCTCCCGCAGCCCTGTGTAAAACCTTTTTGACTTTGCCGCGGGCTGCTGACACACTTTGGCGCACCACATCTGACAAGGAATTGATTGTCAGGCTCGTGCCGCGCTCATGGGTTCAAAAAAGAAAAAAAACGCCGCAGTGACAAAGGCGACGCAACAGCCAGAGGCTGAAGCACCTTCGAAGACCAAGCTGTGGCCTGCGGTGGGCACTCCGGCCCATCTGGCCATCGTCTTCGTTCTCGGCGTGATCGTGCTCTTCACGTACGCCAATACGGTGCACAACACGGGCTTTGCCCTGGATAACAAATTCATCATCCTCGAAGACCCCCGGCTGCGCGACGCCACCCCCAATAACATCAGGCTCATCTTCCACGAAGACTACTGGTGGCCGAAGGCCGTCAGCGGACTCTACCGACCGCTGACCACGCTGTCGTACCTGTTCAATTATCACACCCTTGGCAACACCGACCACGCGGCCGGCTATCACTGGATCAATTTCTTCCTGCACTGGGCCAACACGGTGCTCGTCTACTTCGCGGTGCTGGTGCTGATGGAGCGGCTCTGGCCGGCGTTCTTCGCCGCCGCTATATTTGGCACGCACCCGCTGGCCACCGAATCGGTGACCAACATCATTGGGCGTTCCGACCTGTTTGCGACGCTTTTTTTGCTGGTTGGTTTCCTCTGTTACGTAAAGAGCACCACGACCGACAGCCAACGCAAGCTGTGGACCGGGCCCCAGATCATCATGGCGTCGATTTCCGCAGTGTTGGCGGGATTTATCCTGCTCTGCTGGCGACATCCGGCCTCGGTTCCGCCGTCCCTGCTCAACTGGACCTCGATCACCATCGCTCTGGTGGCGCTCGCAACCACGACCCTGACATTTGCTTGTTTGCTGGGCGGTTGGGGCAAATTCCCCTCCCTGCTGCTCCTGCTGTTGTCGACGGCCGTCGGCGTGTTTTGCAAGGAGACCGGGATCGTCGTGCTCGGCGTGTTGATGCTCTACGACTTCACCTACCGCATCCGCCAGAAGCACGCGAACTGGCTGGTCAACCTCATCTCGAACTTCTGGGAGTTTGCGCTCAAGGGCTACGTCGTGCTGGCCGCGCCCGTCCTGGCAATGTTCTACACGCGCAGTTGGGTGTTCGGAAACTTGCGCCCGCCCGAGTTGCCCTGGGTGGACAACCCGTTGGCGATGCCCAGTGTCGGCTTCTGGACGGCGCGCCTGACGGCCATCAAGGTCATCGGGAAATATTTCTGGCTGCTTCTCTGGCCGCAGGTGCTCTCGTGTGATTACTCCTACAACCAAATCCCGATCGTCAACTGGCACTTCAGCACGTTCGAAGATTGGAAGGCCATCATCGCCTTGATCTCGGTGGTGACCGTGCTGCTCGTGGCCATCCGCAATTGTCGCCGCAACAAACCCCTCTTCTTCTTCGTCTTTTTTTTCTGCGGGACCTTGTTGCCCACTTCGAACCTGTTCCCGAAACTGGGGGAGCCGCTCTTTGACAAACTGAGTTGGTGCATCGGCAGCATTATGGCGGAACGTTTCCTGTACATGCCGTTGATCGGATTCGCCGGCTGCGTCGTGCTCGCCGTCTACGCGATCTGCCGCCACCTGGTCCCGCAGTTGGACGTCTCGTCGTGGGCGCAACGCATTTGGCTGCAGGTCGTCGCGCGCACCGCCCTGAGCTTGATGGTCGTCGCCTACGGCGCGCGCTCGTTCCTCCGCAATCCCGACTGGGAGAACGATGAGCGGCTGTGGACGAAAGCCGTCGAAGCCTGCCCGAACAGCTTCAAGACCCACAAGTCACTCGCCTTTGCGCTCTACGAGAAGGATCCCGAGAGCAAGAACATCGACCGCATCATCGAGGAGGGCGAAAAAGCCCGCGACGTTACCGACAAGACCCAGATCGTCCTGCTCCACCTCGGCGCCTACTACCGCCTCAAGGGCGACACGCTGGCCCAGCGCTCGCCTGATGGCACGCTCGTGCCGACTGCCCAAAGCCTGCCGTGGTACCAGAAGTCGGTGGAAGCCCTCGCCAAAGCGGTGCCGCTGGACCACGATTTCAATGACGACAACCGCAGGAAGGAACTGAAACGCGGCCGCAAGCCCGACCAGATCCCGGACATCGGCAATCATGAAATTTACTGGAACCTCGGGATTTCCTACATGCGCATGTCACAGTACCAGCAGGCGCTCGACGCCTACACCGCCATGCGCCATCTCGCCCCCACGAATCCCGATGCCTACCTGAGCATCGCTTCGGTTTATCTCTCCACCGGACATTCCGAGGAAGCCGGTATCTCGTTGCTGGAAGCGCTGCTGCTCGATAGCAACCGCTCGGAAGCCCTGCGGTTGCTCGTGGACATTTACCGCCAAATCGATCATGAAGGATGCTCGGTGGTCATGTCCCAGGGACAGCCGCGCCTCAATTCCGACTGCGCGATTGTCCACAATCATATCTGCTCCGCCTACTATGGCCTCATTCAGGTGTTTCTTGAAACCAAGCAGTACGAGATGGCGAAACAAACCAAGCAAAATGCGCTGCAGGGCTACAACTGCCCGCCGGAATCGTTCCAACAACTGCTCCCAGAACAACCAACTACCGTGAGTTCGAAACCATGACCAAAACCCTCTGCGGCCTCGTGGCCGTCTCCCTGCTTTTCTCCGTTGTGAAACCGGCGCTGGACGCTGGCGCGACCGAGCTTCCCCAAACGCTGACGCTGCAAGATTGCCTTGACCTGGCGCTCAAACAAAACCCGTCGATCCTCAAGGCCCAGCAAGAAATCCGCCGCACCCAGGGCGTCATCATTGAGACCCGCGCGCCTGCCGTGCCGCAGATTACCGCCTCGGGCAACGGCCAGATTATCGACAGCCACTCGATCGATTCATTCCCCGGTGCTCCCGCTGTTTTTAGGAACCAGGAGGAACCCTGGAGCGCGCAGATTCAGATCACTCAGCTTGTTTACGGGGGTGGACGCGTCAGTGCCGCCCTCCGGGCCGCGAGATTATCCGACCAGATCGCGGCGCTCGGTTTCCAGCGTGCTGTCGCCGATACCATTCTCGACGTGCGCAAGGCGTTCTACCAAATCCTCTTGAACAAGGCCCTGGCCGAAGTCCGCGAGCAATCCGTCACGCTGCTGGAACAACAACTCCTGGATGCCCAGTCGCGGTACGATGTGGGCGCTGTTCCCCGCTTCAACGTCCTGCGCGCCGAAGTCGAGTTGGCCAACGCCAAACCACCGCTTATTCGCGCCCAGAACGACCTGCGCATCTCCAAGGAGTCCCTGGTGAAATTGCTGGCCATCGATTCCGCCACCCGGACGAACGATTTCACACCGATTAACTTCGAGGGTAAACTGGTATACGAGCATCGTGCCTGGGATCTTTCGACCGCCTTGCGGCAGGGGCTCGATCATCGCCCCGAGTTGCTGCAGGCCGAACGACAAATCGGCGTCGCGAAGGCCAACGTCAAGGTCGCTTTTTCCGGGTATAAGCCCAACGCGTCCGTGTTCGGCAACTACGGCTGGCACGACAGTATCTTCACCAACGCGCTGGACGATACTCGGGAAGGTTGGACAATCGGCGCCAGCGTGACGTGGGCGCTCTTCGATGGCATGCTCACCCACGGCAAAGTGAGCGAGGCGCGCGCGCTACTCGAGGAGGCAAACCTCGATTACGCTGACACGCGTCGCCAGGTGGAACTCGACGTGCGCCAGGCCTACTCCGACTATCTCCAGACCCTCGAGCTCATTGAGGCCCAGAAGAAAACCGTGGAAGAGGCCGAGGAAAGCC
>JBGOTY010000332.1:0-3953 GCA_041476745.1 Verrucomicrobiia bacterium
CGCCGCCCAAGCATCTCGCGTTGCCGGTGATCTCGCGTATCAAGGTGATCGCCAACTTGAACATCGCGGAGCGTCGTTTGCCGCAGGACGGCCGCATCCAATTGAATATCGCCGGGCGGCAGGTGGATTTGCGCGTGTCGACGTTGCCGACGCAGTACGGTGAATCGGTGGTGCTTCGTGTCCTGGATCGTACGGTGGTCAACCTCGAGCTGGAAAGCCTGGGGATGCCGCCGGATATTTTCGAGCAGACGAAGGAAGTCATCAAGGTGCCCAATGGCATCTTCATCGTCACGGGGCCGACCGGGTCCGGAAAGACCACGACATTGTATTCGTGCCTGAAGCGTATCAATACCATCGACATGAAGCTGCTGACCTCGGAAGATCCCGTGGAGTATGACATTGAGGGCATCATGCAAGTGCCGATCAATGAAGCGATTGGCCTGACGTTCGCGCGGGCGTTACGCGCCTTTCTCCGGCAGGATCCCGACATTATCATGGTCGGCGAAATGCGCGACCTGGAGACCGCGCAAATCTCCATTCAGGCCTCGCTCACGGGTCATTTGGTGTTTACGACCCTGCATACCAACGACGCGTCCGGCGCGGTCACGCGCATGATTGACATGGGGGTCGAGCCCTTTCTGATCAGTTCCACGCTGCAAGGCATCCTCGCCCAGCGTCTCGTACGCACCAGTTGCAAGAAGTGCCGGATTGCTTATGAGCCGACCGAGGCGATATTGTCCGAGTTGGGGCTGACAAAGGAAGACACGCAAGGTCGTCCATTTTATTATGGCAAGGGCTGCATGGAATGCAACGAGACCGGATACAAAGGCCGCAAAGGTCTGTTCGAACTGCTTCTCATGTCAGAACCGATCCGTGAACTGGTCAACATGCGCGCGCCCGCGGGTGTCCTTCGCGCGCGCGCACTGGAGTTGGGAATGAGGACTTTGCGGGAAGACGGGATTCGCAGCGTCCTCGATGGGGAGACAACCGTGGAAGAGGTTCTTAAGTACACATAACGGCGCGGACGCCCACCGGGCCGTGGGCGAGAGGCGCGGAGGATGGTCATGCCAAAATTCAGCTATGTAGCGTTGGATACGCGGGGCAAGGAAATCAGCGGTGTTCTGGAGAGCGAGAACACAACGTCGGCGGTGAGCCGCATTCGAGAAATGGGCTACTTCCCCACAAATGTTGCCGAGACCGACAAGGCACCAATGAAGAAGGGCGCCAAGACGACAGGAACCGCCGCGCCGGGAGGGGGCAAGGCTGGAGCGAAGAAGGGGCTTGGCTCCATGCAGCTTAAGTTCCTTGGTTCTGGGAAAGTTAAAACCAAACTCCTGACGGCCTTTACACGCCAATTGGCCACACTGATTGATGCGGGGCTGCCCTTGCTGCGCGGTCTCGATGTGCTACGCAAGGGAGAGAAGAACGCGACGCTCAAGCGCACGTTACAACAGATCGCCGAGAGCGTTGAGGCAGGCAGCACGTTCAGCGAGGCGTTAGCGCAGCATCCGAAGGTATTCAACCGCCTTTACGTCAACATGGTACGCGCCGGTGAAGCGGGCGGCGTCCTCGATGTCACTCTTGGGCGCCTCGCCGACTTTCAGGAAAAGGCCCAGAAGATCAAGAATAAGGTCATCTCGGCGATGGTCTACCCGGCCGTCGTCATCTTCGTGGCACTGACCATCGTGTCGTTCCTGATGATCGTCATTGTCCCCAAGTTCCAGGAAATCTTTAGCGACCTGCTCGAAGGTAAATCGCTGCCCACACTGACGTTGTTCGTCATGAAGATCAGTTATCTGGTGCAGCATCAGATTCTGCTCGTTGCCGGCTGTGTTGCCGCCCTGGTGATCTCGGTTAAGATGATCGGCAAGACGGAGAAGGGACGGTTCTACCTGGACAAGATCAAACTGAACGCCCCCGTGTTTGGACAACTGATCCGCAAGGTTGGTATCGCCCGTTTCACGCGCACGTTGGGGACACTGATCGCCAGCGGCGTGCCGATTTTGCAGGCCCTCAACATCGTGCGGGAGACCTCAGGCAATGCCGTCATCGCGAAGGCGGTGTCACAGGTCCACGACTCCGTGAAAGAGGGCGAACGCATTGTGCAGCCGCTGGAAGCCTCGGGGGTGTTCCCGCCGATGGTGATTAGCATGGTGGATGTCGGCGAGGAAACCGGCGCCCTGCCCGACATGTTGATGAAGGTAGCCGATGTCTACGATGATGAAGTAGACAATGCGGTGACAGCGATCACTTCCCTGCTGGAGCCGATCATGATTGTGTTCCTGGCCGTCGTCGTTGGCACCATTGTCATCGCCATGTTCATGCCGCTGATCAGCGTCATCGGTTCGCTGGGCGGTTAGGCCGTGAGGGATTCGAGCAGAGGGCGGCGGTCTTGCGCAAGCGGGACCGCCGCTTTATTTTGCTGTGAAGAGGTCCCTCTCTCCCGTTGCGGATGATCCTGCCAACTCCGCCAGCAGGGATTTGAACCCGAATCGACGATAGAGAACGGCGAGAGCCGCTGTATCAGGAGGGCGAACCTTCAAAGCCTCCAGATCGACGGCCAAAGGGACATCGGTTTGGAGTGCGATCAGCTGTTGATTGGCCCGCAGCCTCTCTGCCGACGCGACCAGAGTCTCGCGCAGCTTCGGTTTGACAATCTCGGAGGCGCGGGCCAGAAGATTGTCCAAGGTACCGTATGCCTGCAGTAATTGGGCGGCTGTTTTTTCGCCAATGCCGGGCGCGCCGGGGATGTTATCGACTGAATCACCCAACAAACTGAGCAGATCGACCATCTGCCCAGGGGTGACGCCGAAGCGCGTTTTGACGCCGGCGGGATCGACAATGATGGTTTCCTTGCCATCCGGACGAAGAAGACGGATGCGCGGCCCTACGATTTGCATGAAATCCTTGTCACTGCTGGCAATGAGCACGCCGCGGCCTGTGTTCGCCGCCTGCACCGCGAGCGTGGCGATAATGTCATCCGCCTCGTCGCCCTCGATCTCCACGATCGGAATGCGCAGGGCTTGGAGAATCTCGCGTATCGCGGGAAGCTGCTTTTCGAGAGCGGGCGGGGTGGGTGGGCGCTGTGCCTTGTAACTCGGCAGGAGGGCGAGCCGCTTTTGTGGGGCGCCAAGGTCAAAGACGGCCGCCTGATGGGATGGCGCGTGGTCCGCAGCCATTTTCTTGAGCATTTTGGTCAGCCCGTAGATGGCGTTGACGGGCGCGCCATCCGGGCCGGTGAGGATGCGAATGGCGAAGAACGCGCGGTAAATCAGCGAGTAGGCGTCATAAAGAAGGACGGTCTCCAGCATGGCGCGGCGAACGTATCACGCCACTGGAAATAAAACAACCCAGGCAAGGCCGTGGCTTCAAGCCGCGTTATTCGAAGGCGACCGTCAACTACCGGGCGCTGGCCGTCATCGGTGTACGGTGAATCAGATTGCCCGCCGGGTCAACCAGCCGCGCGGTCACGAAGATCAGCAGGTTGCGTTTGTTTCGCACGGTGGTCTTGGTGCGGAACAGGCGTCCAAACATCGGAATGTCGCCGAGGAAAGGAACTTTATCATCAATCTTCTGCAGTGACTCCGTAATAAGACCGCCCAGAACAACCGTTTGACCGTCCCAAATTACGACGCTGGTGATCAGATCCCGGGTGGAAAACAGCGGTTGCTTGATGTCGTTGGCAGTAGTGATGGTACCCAAGTTGATGGTGTTACCGTAGTTGATGAATCCGAGGAAATCCGTAACTTGGGGGATAAGGGTCAAGCTGATCGTGTTCCCATCCGCTCCCACGAACGGGGTGACATTGAAGACCACGCCCACCGGTCGAGTGGCGAAAGCAGATGGAGTTGAGGGAACGATCGTGGGTGGCGTGACAGCGCCGGTAGCAACCGAGCCCGGTTGGATCGTAGCGGTGGTATACGTCGTGGGATAGATGAACTCCTGCGCAACGC
>JBGOTY010000333.1:0-3948 GCA_041476745.1 Verrucomicrobiia bacterium
CCATCACCGGCGGCGCGGCGCAGTGGTACAAGAACAACCCCGGATGCAGCAGTTTGAACCAGGAAGTACGTTCCTCCCCTTTGACGATGGTCAACACCGGCGCACCGCCACCGGGGCCGGTCACAGCGTGGAAATCGCAATTGTGCGGCATCCCGTTGGTGTCGGTGTTCGTAACGTGGATTTCCAGCGTGTCGCCAACGCGTGCGCGGATGAACGGCCCCGGCGTGTGGCCGTTGAACGACCAGAATTCATAGTTCACAGTGCCGTGGACGGGCATGAGTTTGCGGCCCGATTCCATATGAACCTCGACAATGGCGGGTTTGTGCCGGGTAATCGGTGGCGGCACGTCCGGTGCGTAGGTCAACTGGGCTTGCTCGCGCAGCGGCGCGGCGGTGACGCAAAGCTGGGTAGCGACGAGCACGGCGACGGCAAGAGCCACGATTCGTTTGGCGCAGGGTTTCTGTTTCATGACCCTAACCTACAACCAATGCCGTCGGAGTGAGTTGACGCAGGTCAACTGAAGTGAAACTTTCGGAAAGTCATTTACACGCAGAGAGTTACGCGTGTTCGCGTTCCCACGCTTCCTCTTCGGCGGTGAAATAGCGAACGCGGACCTTCTTGTATTCCTTCGTCGAGTAAAGTGCGCTGTGGTCGCGGATGGCGGTTTTTTCGGCGATGGTCGCAAAGGTTTGTTCGCATTCTTCCTGCGATTTGCCGTGAACCATTGTGAAGATGTTGTATGGCCAATCGGGATATGACGGTCGACGGTAACAGTGGCTGACGGCGCGGAAACCGGCCATCAGTGCGCCGACACGATCCACTTCGTCGTCATTGCCGGGCACGGCCCACACACCCATCGCATTCGCGCTGAAGCCGGCGCTCCGATGATGCAGCACGGCGGCGAACCGGCGCATTTTGCCGGAATCGAGGAATTGACGATGCATGGCCTGCAGTTCGGCCAATGTCACGCTCAGTTCCTTCGCAAAGTCGACGAAAGGCGTCGGCGTGACCGGCAAATCACGTTGCATGATGCGGACGAATTCCACCTGTGTGGGGGTGAGCGCGGTGTCGGTTGTGCGGCTCTTTTCCGTGTAGGTGGGCGCATCTAGGTCGTCGGGACGGGAGTCTCCTCCGACATCGAACTTGACGCCGATCTTGAACAATTTCAGCGTGGGCAGCAATCGTGTCGAGAGCGCTTGGGATTGGAGGTGTAATAATTCCACCGTCTTCTCCAAGCCCAGCTTGCTCAACGGTGAAATGGCAATGGTGTACCAGAGGTTGAAGGAATGATTTCGCAGGTAATTGTGGCTGACACCGGGATGTTGATTGATAATCGCCGCGGCTTGGTCCACACGCGACGGGTCGATCTGCGCCGCGACGAGGCTCGATGCGTAGCTGAGGCTGCGCGTGTCGAAGATGGCGCTGATCTGGCGGATCATCTTGGCGGTCTTGAGATTCTGAACGTGGTCGAGAACTTCCTTTTCGCTCGCACCAATGCGGTCCGCAAGTGTGCCAAACGGCCGCTCAACGACGGGTACTTCAGCTTGCAACAGTCCGAGCAGTTTGACGTCCAGCGGATCAGGGACAGTACTCATAGGGTTATGCCGGTCAGATCTTTTCGTCCCCGCGCGCGATTTTCTCCAGGCGCTTGCGGTTGAGGATGCGGATCTGGTCGCCACGGTAGGTGAGGATGCGATGTTCCGCGAGGCGGCCCAGTAGGCGCGAGAATGTTTCTTTCGTGGTGCCAATCATCTGCGCAAGGGTGGTTTTGCTGATGGTCACCCTGATCGGCGTGTCGGGCGTGGCAGGCAAGCTAAGAACGTAGCTGGCGAATCGTCCAGGCACTTCTTTCAAAGTGAGATCGGTCAGCGCGTTGCGCATGTGGCTGAGCCACTTAACCAGCGTACCCATAATTTTGAAGCTAAGGTGCGGGTCCCGCATCAGGAGTTGCTTGAAGCCGTTTTTCTCGACGTAGACAATCGTACTCGGCCCCAGCGCCTCAGCCGTGGCGGGGTAGTTCTCCATGAACATCGCGGCCTCGGCAAATGAATCGCCGCTTTCGACAACGTGCAGGACGCGTTCGCGCCCGTCGGGCCCAACGCGGAAGATTTTCACCGCGCCACTGGCGACGAGGAAAAAACTGCGTGATGGATCACCCTCCTCGAAGACGATCTGGCCCTTGCGGTACTCTTTGCGGATTGCGATCGGTTGAATCGCCTGGAGTTCGCGCTCATCCAGATCGGAAAACAGTTTGCATGCCCGGAGTAGATACGTGAGGTCCGTCGCCACGTCGCGGACTGTAACGCGGACGACTGAACATTGTCTAGCCTCGGCAGGGCGCCGGCAGGTTTGCATCACAGCCCAGCTCACGGAGGAGCCATTGGCCGCACTGCCAACCTGTCAGCGTAACACGAGCTTCGCGTCAGTTTGGCGGGCTCGTTGACTGCAGGGGGGGATGTAGACGGTTTGTCTTGTCGACGAAATCCTTTCCGCGCAAACACGTTAGCCACCGCGCGAATGATCGCTGCCTGAGCGTGGCACATCGATTGCAGGGGCACGGATAAACTTCGAGGCTAGGACATCAAAGCCAGTGTCATACAAATACAGCAGCCAAGGATGAGCCGTGACTGACGCGGATTTGCCAAACTCGTCACCAAATCGACCGCCGTCGCTGATTCAAAACTGGATCAGCCTTTCCGGCATCATTCTCGCCGCATGCAGTTTTTTCGCCGTTGCGTGCCTGATCGCCATCGACTTCTACGCGGGTTTTAGCAACCCGTATATGGGGATCCTGACGTACATCGTCGCGCCATCATTCCTGTCCGCGGGCTTGCTCTTGGTCCTCTTCGGCGTGCTGCTCGAACGCCGCCGTCGCCGCCGACTTGCGCCGGGGGAAATCCCCCGCCATCCGCGCATCGACTTCAACGTGGCCCGGCAGCGTAACGCGTTCCTGATTGTGGTGGTGGTCGCCTTTGTGTTCCTGATGTTCACGGCGCTGGGCAGCTACCGCACATATCAGTTCACCGAATCCGTTCAGTTCTGCGGCCAGACCTGCCACGCGGTGATGAAACCCGAGTACACGGCCTACCAGAACTCGCCGCATGCGCGCGTCACGTGCGTCGAGTGCCACATTGGCCAGGGCGCAACCTGGTTTGTGAAATCAAAACTCTCGGGCAGCTATCAAGTGTACGCGGCGATGTTCGAAAAGTATCCCCGCCCGATCCCGACCCCCGTCAAAAACCTGCGGCCGGCGCAGGAGACGTGCGAACAGTGCCACTGGCCGCAGAAGTTCTATGGTGCCGTCGAAAAGATCCGCACGCACTACAAGTACGACGAGAAAAACAGCTCGTGGACGGTCGAACTATTGCTCAAAGTTGGCGGCGGCGATCCGACGCACGGTCCGGTGGGAGGGATCCACTGGCACATGAACGTCGCCAACAGGGTGGAATACATCGCAGCCGATGAAGCACGCCAGCAAATCCCGTGGGTCCGCATTACCGATCATCAGGGTCGTGTCACTGTGTACGAAACCAAGGAAGGCAGGCTGAAACCGCCGCAGGTCACTGCCGATGCGATGCGGCGCATGGACTGTGTCGATTGCCATAATCGTCCCACTCACATCTTCCGCTCGCCCGACGAATCCGTGGACACCGCAATGGCCCTCGGCCGCATCGATCCATCTCTGCCTTCGATCAAGAAGAATGCGGTCGATGTGCTGGCAACGGACTACCAGACCACGGACGAAGCCCTCAAGAAGATCGCCGACACAGTTTCCCAGAAGTACGCCTCATCTAACCGTGACACCGTCCAAGGTGCGGTCGCGGAACTGCAGAAGATTTACCGCGAGAACTTCTTTCCCGAGATGAAGTCCCGTTGGAAGGTATACCCTAACAACATCGGCCACTTCCAATGGGCCGGCTGCTTCCGCTGCCACGACGGCGAACACAC
>JBGOTY010000334.1:0-3935 GCA_041476745.1 Verrucomicrobiia bacterium
CCCGCGCTGGGAACTGATTCGGCAACTGGTCGAGTACAAGAAGTTCAAGGACGCGGCGGCGCAGCTCAGCAAACGCGAAGACGAACAGGCCAACATCTTCCCGCGCCAGGCTCCCGATGCAGGAATCGAGGCGAACAAGGACGTGCCGCTGGCGGAGGTCAGTATTTTCGATCTCATCAACGCGTTTAACGAAGTGTTGAAGAAGGCCAGCGCGCGGGAGGATTTCCATGAGATCCTTGAGGAGCGATTCACGGTTAGCGACAAAATCGAGGAGATCCTTTATACTCTGCGCGACCGGTCGGAGATGATCTTCAGCGAACTGTTTGCCAATGCCGGTTCGCGGGTGGAGATCGTGGTGACATTTTTGGCGTTGCTGGAGTTGATTCGCATGAAACGGCTGAAGGTGCAGCAGGCCGAAGCGTTCGGAGAGATCCGGGTAATCAAGGTGGCATGACACTGGAACTGAAAAAGATTGTTGAGGCGTTGATGTTCTCGGCGGAGCGACCGCTCTCGCCCAAGGAAATTCGCACAATTTTCGCCGAGGCAACGGACGAGGAGCACGCGGGCGTGACGGAGCCGTTCCGCAACTGCCGCGAGGCGCAAATCGTGGCGGCGCTCGATGAACTGAAAGCGGAATACGACTTACAGCAGCGCAGCTTCCAATTGGTGGAAATCGCCGGCGGCTGGCGGCTCGTGAGCCGATCGGAATACGCGCCGTGGTTGAAGAAGCTGTTGGATGAAGCGCGCCCGCACCGTCTCTCTCCGCCATCCCTCGAAACGCTATCCATCATTGCGCTACGCCAGCCGATTTGCCGGGCCGACATTGCGGCAATCCGCGGCGTGGAGGTCGATGGTGTCATCAAAACCTTGCTGGAACGCGATCTCATCACCATCGTCGGCAAGAGCGAAGCGCCCGGTCGCCCGATGCTGTACGGTACGACCCAGAAGTTCCTCGAACACTTCGGCTTGCGCGACCTGGATGATATGCCCAAGGCCGCCGAGTTGCGCCTGCAAGCCGCCGCCCTGAAGACGGCCGAGCAGAAGGTGGAAGAAGCCACGGGGAAGGAACCCGCGACCGAAACGACAGCGTCAACCGTGCAATCGCATGAAGGACAAACTCCAGCCGCTGCGCAGTAAAATTGACGAACTCGACTCGAAGCTGGTCCGCTTGTTGAACGAGCGGACGAAGCTCGTGCTCGAAATCGGCAAGGTCAAGCACACGTCGGGCGGGGAAATCTATGCGCCCGACCGCGAGGACGCGGTGCTGCGTCGGATCGTGGAAAAAGGGGAAGGGCCGCTGCCCGCCGATTCGTTGCGCGCCATCTACCGCGAGGTCATGTCCGCGTCGCTGGCGCTTGAGAAGGCGCTCGTGATCGCCTACCTCGGCC
The DNA here is from genome assembly GCA_041476745.1 of Verrucomicrobiia bacterium. Taxonomy (GTDB): domain Bacteria; phylum Verrucomicrobiota; class Verrucomicrobiia; order Palsa-1439; family Palsa-1439; genus Palsa-1439. Next base: position 1,389 of record JBGOTY010000334.1, read on the forward strand.
CCGAAGCTTCCTATTCGCACCTGGCCGTGATCAAGAAATTCGGGTCGAGCTTGAAATACGAACCGTTGCCGAGCATCACCGACGTTTTCATGGAAGTGTCGAAGGACCGCGCCGACTACGGTGTCGTGCCGATTGAAAACTCCACGGAAGGCGCGGTCACGCATACGTATGACATGTTTCTCGACAGCGAGTTGAAGATTTGCGCGCAGATCGTGCTCCCCATCCGCCACAACCTGATGGCCGCCGTCGCGCGCGACCAGATCAAGAAAGTGTATTCGATACCGCAAGTGCTGGCGCAATGTCGTCAGTGGCTGCAACTCAACATGTCGCATGTGGAGTTGATCGAGACGTCGAGCAGCACCCGCGCAGCGCAGATCGCGAAGACCGAACCGAACGCGGGCGCGCTGGCGAGTTCCCTTGCCGCCGAGATGTACGGACTGACGATTCTCGAGGCCAACATCCAGGATTCGAGCGAGAACGTGACGCGGTTCCTGGTGATCGGACGCAAGTATCCTGGCCGAACGGGCAACGATAAAACCTCCATCATGTTCTCGGTGCAGGACCACGTCGGGGCACTGCACGATTCAATCGCGTCCTTCAAGAAGTTCAAGATCAACATGACCAAGATCGAGTCGCGACCCAGCAAGAAAAAGGCGTGGGAGTATTATTTCTTCGTGGACATCCTCGGCCACTGCGAAGACGCGCTCGTGAAAAAAGCACTCGCCGAGTTGGCGAAACATACGATGTTCGTGAAGATTCTTGGCAGCTATCCGAATGTGAATGGGTAGGACTGAGGCGCCATTCTCCCCAAAGCAACGCTTTTCCGTCAATTGATAGGTGCTGTTCGCGCCCAATCATTCGAAAGAGATCGTCCTCTGTCCATCATGTCTTCCCGGGTAGGGAACGGCGATCTGCCAACCTCGAGCATGTCGATATTACCGTCGATTTCGCGTCTGTGCCATTTGGGGAAGTTTTGTTTCAACTCTTTCGCCAAGGCGAGCGCCTTTCCTAAATGGTGTTGGTGACATTCACTTACAACGAGCATGTCCCGGAGTGTCGGCTCAATTTCCGCGGGAGGGGTTTCGGTCACGTCGGCAAAACGGAGGAAGTGCTTGTCCTTCTCAGATTCGTATTCCTTGATATGAGCTAGAATGTCATACGCCTGTTCTGCAAACCCGGCGTATTCCTCTGCCGAAAGGAGTTGACCGGCTCTCAGTAATTTGGCCGTCTTCGCGGTTCCGGGACGGCTGGTTCTGGAGATGATTCTCTTCAGCTTCTCGGCCAGGGCGGCTCGCCTGCCTTTCTGTTCCGATAGATAGGAGCTAATTTTCTCACGCACTTTGGCTTTGTCCCCCCGTTCACTTTTGCTTACAGAGATGCTCCCGTAGACTTCCGTGCTTCCTTGCGCAAAAATCAGCCAGACCCCCGCTTGGTAAGCCTCCTCGGTGTCTGGATATTTCGCGATAAAATCTCTTACCGCGTGTCGATTGGCCGGATCATACCACCCGGGGTTTTCGTTGGACGGCTCATCGGGATCCGCCGGTGGAGGAGGAATCTTCAGGAGCGCAGCCAACACGGGAGTCAACTCTCCTTTTCGGACCGAACTGGCACCGGTTGCTTTGGCACATCCCAGGAGCATCAAGAAACCAATTAGTGCCAACGCCTGACAGATGAGAAAGATATTCTTGAACAACGTTATAGGCGAGGATGTTCTGCATCGCTGTTCCGCAGAAATTCGCTGCATAGCCTCATCTCCTATCGAGGTTGCTTTTTGCTGGGGCATATATCGCATCACGCACCGTAAGTAAAGAACTCAAACGCCTGGAGCCGGCGGAGCGCCAGACCCCAACTCGTTGCCATGCGATGACGACACGGCGCGGTGGGGCACCGCGCCAGCAACCGGCCGCTGACGTTGGCGCTTTTATCGGGGAGTGGGGGCATGATATGCTGCTGGCGTTATGACCTTTCAGTCAATTGCCAACCGATACCTTTGTGATGTGCCGGTTTATGAGCCGGGGAGGCCGATTGAGGAAGTGGCGCGGGAGATGGGGTTGGATCCGCGGACGATCATCAAGCTGGCTTCGAATGAGAATCCGCTGGGGCCTTCGCCGAAAGCCCTTTTTGCGATGCGGAAGGCGCTGGCGACGGCACATCTTTATCCGGATGGCGGCGGGTTTTATTTGCGGCAGGCGTTGGCTAAAAAGCTAAACGGCAGCGGTCGCGACAGAGCGCGACCCTCCATCAGCATGGATAATATCATTCTCGGGACGGGGTCGAACGAGATCATCGAGTTTCTGTATCACGCGTTCGTCGGGCCGGGAGATGAGGTTTTAGTCGGCGACCGGGCGTTCGTCATTTACAGCATCATGGCGAAGATGTTCCAGGCGCGATGTGTGGAGGTGCCGTTTCGCGGGCACACACATGATTTGACGGCGATGCTGGCGGCCATCACGCCGAAGACGAAATTGGTGTTTGTCGCGAACCCAAACAATCCGACGGGCACGCGCGTGACCAATGCCGAACTCGACGAGTTCATCGGCCGCTTGC
>JBGOTY010000335.1:0-3933 GCA_041476745.1 Verrucomicrobiia bacterium
ATCTCGCCCGGGGTTTTCCGGGTGGCCGATCGGGCGTTCCCGACAGCGCCGCGAGTCAATCCACAGCATCCCGCGTACAACCTGCTGGTCAGCCCCAGTGGCACCTACATCGCGGGCGGGTTCGTCGTCCATAACAAAGGCTGCTTCCTGCCCGATACGCCGATCCTGCGGGCGGACGGTACGGAAGTGCCGATTCGCGACATCCGCGCCGGCGATAAACTGCTCGCGTTCACGCCCGATGGGCAAGTCGTCCACGCCAGCGTGCGCAATATCCTGACGCACGAGGTGGATGAATACCTCGAAGTGGCGACGGAACACACTCTCTTGCGTGTCACGGTGGAACATCCATTTTATGTTGGCGAGGGAACATTCAAGACACTTGAGGCGCTGAATGTTGGTGACAGCGTGTACGCTTACGATGGACACGGCCTGAGCGCCCAACAAATCCTAAGCATTGCGCACGTGCACGCACGTACCCGCGTGTACAATTTGCAGACCGACGCGCCGAACACTTTTTTCGCGAATAGCGTGGCCGTCCACAACAAAGGTGGCGGCTGTTTCCCCGCCGGCACACCCATTGCGACGGTTCACGGACCCGTCCCGATTGAATCGATCCGGACCGGGGAGGTTGTTCTGACGGGTCAGGGTGGAACAACTGTAGTGGAAGCGACCTTTGTCACGAGGGCGGCGACGCTCGCGCTCACGACGGATCACGGCACGCTGCACACGACGGCGGAGCATCCGTTGCTGTGCGCCGACGGTCGGTTTCGGCTGGCCGGTGAATTGTCCAAAGGTGACCGGTTGTCGGGTGCGACGGTTAGTGGGTCGCTCACTGGCCCGGAGGAGTTGGTTTATAATTTGAAGGTTGGCGCGCCTCATACTTACCTAGCAGCCGGATTTGTTGTGCACAACAAAGGCGGGGGAGGCGGCGGAGGATTTGGAGGCGGCGGTTTTCACGGAGGGTCCGGAGGTGGTTCTGGAAATGGTGATCCGACGATTTTTCTCATCGTCATCGGAATCTATGTGGTGTTTGTGATTATCAAGCATGTCAGTGAAGACGGAGATGATGGAAGTCCCAATACGGATGAAAACCTCGATTACGTTTACAGCCCGAATGCTGTTGCACAGAAAGCAGAGAAGACAAGCAAGTTGCTGGAGTTCATCGCGAAGGTTGATTCCAGCTTCAAGCAAGAGGCCTTGCAGCAGCGGGCGACGCAAACCTTCGTAAAGCTGCAGGAATGTTGGCAGGCCCGCGAGTACGGACCCATGCAGGCATTATTGATGCCGGATCTATATACGGCACACTGCGCGCAACTCCAGGGATTGCGTCGTCATCACGAGATCAACATCATCGAAGGTTTACAGGTCCAGCGTGTGGACATCGTAAATGTTTGCTATACGCAGCAAGAAAACCAGCGTGAATTCACGGCGCTCATTACGGCCCGGGCGAGGGATTATTATGTGGACGATCGCGACAATCATACCTTGCGCGGGGATGACGAACCAGCGCAGTTTCAGGAATTTTGGACATTTCAGCGGCAGGACGGCGCGTGGCTGTTGCGCGAGATCGAGCAGACCCGCGAGTCGGACAAGCTGAAGGAGGAGAATGTCTTCGAGCAGTTCACCGACAAGGGCGTTGCGCAGGTGTACGGCAAGGCCGCGGGTCAAGAAGGTCCGGCGGGTCCGTGGCTGGAGAAATCCGTGGAAACCAAGGCCACGCGCATTGAGCGGTTGCTGAACTTCCTGGTGCAAACGGACAAGTTGTGGGACCGGCAGGCGATGCTGGAGCGGGCACGACAGGTTTTCACCGACGTGATGCTGGCGCGGGAAGCGGGCGATCCGACGGCGGTAAAGGATGACGAACTATTTCCCGCAGCGACGGTGGATTTGCGTCAGCAAATTGCCAAACAGCGGACCGCCGGGCTGAGTATCGAATACCGCAACTTGTGCGTCCGAAAGGCGGAACTCATCCTCGTGTGCAACTACGCCGACAATTCACACGACGAATACACGGTGCGAATCAGCGCGCACGCGCAAAAGATCATCAAGCGGGGCGGTGTGGCCGTCAGTCAGGACGAATACGTTACGCCATTCATGGAATACTGGACGTTTGGGCGGCTGGATGGTCAGTGGAAGCTTAAGGAAGTGCTGCCGCCGGCGCGGGGTGAAGAGGCTGTCCGCCAGGAGAATCTCGATGAAGACAGCAACGCGGCGCAGCTTCAGTGGTACTACCAGCAAAGCCGCGCCACGTGAGGGAAGCGTCGCCTCTCAATGATTCTGGTCGAGCCAGCGGCGAATGTCGCGGGCAACCGGGGAATTCGGCGAAAGTTTCAGAAACGTCTGGTAATGGTCGCGCGCCTTCGCATAGGTGGCGCGATCGTGGGCGTAGAGGCCGCCGAGCGATAGATGGGCGGAGGCGTCGCTGGGGTTTCCCGCAAGGATCCTTTCAAATTGCGTGATGGCGTCGTCCGTGTAGCCCTGCTCCTGCAACAGGATCGCATAGTTGAAACGGGCGTCCGCGGAGTTCGGGTCGGCGATGAGCGCCATTTCGTAATTCTCCATCGCCCGCTCGGGTTGACCGGCAACGCTGTAGGCGATGCCGAGGTTGTAGTACGGCTTGAAGAAAGTTGGGTCGGTGGCAATGGCCTTGGCGTAGTTGGCAATGGCCGTGGCGGGCTCACTCTGTTGGTATTTTACGCCTTCGTTGAAATAGATCATCGCTTTCGTGCGGTTACCGGGCTTGAACACCTTGACGGAAACAGGCGTGCGCACTTTTTTGACCGGCACAGGTGGTGGTGGGGGTGATGAAACCGCTGGCGCGGTAATGGACGGCGTGGGAGCCAGAACCACTGGTTTTGGCAGAGCGGTCTCCGCTGGTGGCGCGGCAGGCTTGGGCGCCGGCGCGACTTCGGCAATGGGAAGCGATGGCGACTCCGGAGGCTTGGCCGGCTTCGCTGGCAATTCGGCCGCTCGCGCCGATGGCTTCGCTGCGACAGCCAGTTCCTGGTTGATTTCCAGCATGGCAAGACGAACATCTTCCCGTGGCCGGGACTTGGAGAGCAGCTCGAGGTACGTTTCGTAGTGCGCGAGCGCTTCTTTCTTCTGGGCGAGTTGATGATTCTCGAGCGACGCGAGATTCAAATATGCCGTGGCAAATTTCGAATCGGCGGCGATGGCCTGTTCGAAGTAACGCTTGGATTGGGTGAACTCGCGCTTGCGGGCGGTGACGATGCCGAGGCAGTTGAGCGTGTCGGTGGAATTCGGATTGGATTGCAGGTGGCGCTTGAACGCCTCCTCCGCCTGGCCCCACGCAGAGACGCGCATATAGGCGAGGCCGAGCTGGTAGTGGACGTCAGCGGGCGCGGAACCCCCCTGCGCCGCTTGGCGGAGATTCGCTACGGCATCGTCAGCCTGCCCCTGTTCGAGTTGCGCGAGGGCGAGGTTGTAGCGTGCCGGAACGTAGTTGGGATCAAGCCTCACGGCGTCCCGCAGGTTTGCCAGACCCGCCGCCGTTTCGCCTTCCTTGAGGTGGCAGACGCCGAGGAAATTCAGCGCCAGCGCGTTGGTCTGCATGGAGCTCAGCGCCTCTTCGAAGTAGGGGACAGCCTTGTCGAACTTGTCCTCTTTGTAATACGCGATCCCTTTGGCGAAGGCGTCTTCGCCGGTGGATTTACGACCGCAGCCGGAACCGAGCGCGGCGAACAAGGCAAGACAGAAAATTTTTCTCATCGAGAAGTCCATGCAAAACGTGACAAACGATCGGGTGCATCTTATAATCGCGCCCGGATTTCGCAACTAAAATGACCGAATGGGACATTCAATCTCGCGCGGATGCCTGCACGGCTTGTCAACGGCCGTTTGCTGACAAGGAGGCGTATCATACGCTTTTGAGCGTCGATGCGACCAGCTACGCGCGGCGTGACCTGTGCGGCG
>JBGOTY010000336.1:0-3916 GCA_041476745.1 Verrucomicrobiia bacterium
GAGAACTCGGAAAGGTCATTGTCCTTCATCATGGCGACTATCGCCTTTATTTGTTCCAGTTCCATGGTTCCATCCTCTTTCCGACCGAAAAGGGGCGACGTTTTATCAACTCGCTATCCGCTTGTCAAATCAGCGGCTCGGCACAACACCTGGTTTGCCTTCGCCAAGGCGCGTCTATTACTTGGAGGATCCTGCTTCCTTGGCGGGTTCGGACTCTAGCAAAGGAGGAGGGGATTGTCTAACGCTTTCCTCGGCAGCCGCAAGTGCCCGATTGTAGCGCGTATTCGTCGGATTCAGTTCGACCGCTTTGCGCAGTAGCTGAAGCACTTCCGCATCAATCCCATGCGTCACCCTTTTTGCCTCTGCCAGCCGCCACCAGCCGGATGCCCGGTACGGATCGTCCTGAATGGCATCGCGATAGGCCCCGATGGCCTCGTCACGTCTGCCAGCAAAAAACGCCATATCGCCGACGGCTGACTCAAGTCGCGAATTCCAAGGCACCAAGGCTGCCGCCCGTTTGGCGGCGTCGAGGGCCTCCAGCGGATTGGCAGCCGCTAATTCCCGGGAGCGGCCAGACAAGAAATCTGCAGTCAGGGCCCGGCCCTCCGTCCACAGCACCGCCGCCAGCACGACGGCGCAGATCGCGCCAACGAACCAATTCTCCCGCCGTCGCGGGGTGACCGAGTCGGTTCTCGGTAGTTCCTTCAACCCCTGCACCGTGCCGAGCAGTATAAATGCGGGAAGCGCCACGCCGGGCGTGTACAAATCAAAGTCCACCAGCCCGTGCACCGTCCAACCTGCCAAAGCCCCACAAACCGCCATTGCTGCGGCATCACCGACGCGCTGCCGTGCCAGCCGGAACGAGTCCCGCACCGCGACGATCCACAACAGGGCAAACACGATAAACGCCAACACGCCGGAGTCCGACCACATCTGCAGGTAACTGTTATGGACGGCCTGCGCCTCCTCGGTCAGCGCGGTCTTATACTTCGGGTAAATTGATCCAAAGGTGCCGGGACCCGTCCCCACCCACGGATGGTCTTTGGCAATGGCAACCGCACCCCGCCAATAATCCATCCGCGACTCCAAACTTGTCGTGCCAAAATGGAGAAACCCGGCGCGTTGCCCGATCAGGAAGACCACCACCAGCGTCACGACCAACCCGACAACCAACAGTGTTGTCCGTCGCCCATTTTCCGGAAACCAGCAGAGGAAGACCGTCAGGGACATGACCCCAAACGCCACAAACCCGCCCCGCGATCCCGTCAGCATCAGGCAAAACAGCATGACCCCACCGGCAAATACCATTGCGATCCATTTCACCCGCGCATCCCAGCCGCGGGCCCGCACCCAAATCCATACCAGTGTCGGCGCGAAAGCAACAACGAGGAACCCAGCCAGGGCGTTCGGGTACACGAACGACCCGAAGACGCGGTCGCTGGTCATGCGCAACAGGAAATCCTTGGGCACGCGCGCCGTATCGACGTAGAGCGCGGCGTACGCGCGCGAGTCCGCCAGGCCGCCAAAATGCTGCCGCATCGCCAGCAGGCACACAAACAACGTTGCCAGCGTCAGTCCTCCGAAAATTTGCGCAGTCGCAGCCCCGTCACGCACGTACCACGCGCTGACATAAAACAGGAGCACGCCTGAGGCAAACAACATCAGGGTGTTAATCGTCGTTTGGGGACAGATGGTCCCCGGCACCGCGAGCGCCTGCGTCAGCAGGAAAAACAGCGGGAGGGTGAACAGCAGATCCACGCGCACCAGCATGCGATCGCGATCGAGCACGAGCCAGATGAAGGCCGCAAAGATAAAGAGGATGACCAATTCGTTCGGCCACGAGAAATGGAGCCATTCCGCCCCGTCTTGCGGCAGCATGTTTGGCGCCTGGATGATTACGGGCATGCCAAATTTCAGCGGCGCCAGAAATGCCACTGCCGCCAGTCCGAACACAAACCAGTTCTTGAGCCGTTTCATTCCGTCGATCCCGGCGTTTCCCGCTACTGCGCCAGCTTCAGCAGACCCACCTCAAATGCGAGCGTCTCAGAGATGTTGCGGGAAAGCGAGTCGCGGATTTGCTCGATGGCCTCGAGGTCATGGCACGCTTGCCGGTAGGTCAACCCCATCGCCACGCGTCGCGCCGCAGGAGCCTGGTCGGGATGTGCCAGGAGGTTGTCGTCCGCACCCTCGGCGCACAGCAGCAGGTCGCCAAACCAACTGTACATCTCCTCCAGCAACCGCTCCCGGGCGGCCCGGTATTCGCCTTCAACGCGCGCTTCCAATTGTTCTTCCAGCCGCTCACGCACTTTTGGCTACAACTCCTCGTACCGATCCAGGTTCATCTCCGCCTCGACCCGGGCGCGCGTTTCCTTGCGAATTTCCTGCAGCAGCGCCGTCAGCCCGGCCAGCAATTGATAGCTGTTGGTAACCTTTTCCTCGCCGGTCACGGGAAACTTCGCCAGAAGCGGCAGGAGTTGCGCGCGGTAGGGTGATGCGGCGCGGTCGGTCGTTGGGCCGAATGAAATCCTCAGGCAGCGCGACAGGATCGTGGGCAACAGGCGTTGCGGATCGGCGGTAAGCAACACGATCACGGTCTGCGCGGGCGGTTCCTCAAGAGTTTTCAGGAACGCGTTGCTTGCTTCCTCACCCAGGCAATCGGCGTCCACCACGATCCCGACCTTCACTCCACCCATGGAAGAACGCAGATTCACCGCCTTCATGAACTCGCGCATCTGTTCGACCTGAATCCGACGGCTCTTCGACTCGGGCCGTACCCAATACACGTCGGGATGCGCGCCTTCGTCAATGCGTCGGCACGAATCGCAGCGGTCGCAACTATCGTGGTCCCTTTCCGTGCAGTTCAGCGCCTTCGCCAGCGTCCGCGCCACGGCTTCCTTGCCGCTGCCGCGCGGCCCGGTGAACAAGTAAGCGTGGGCGAGACGTCCGCGCTGCAAGCTGCGGCGCAGATGCTCGGCCACGGCCCTTTGTTCCTGAAGATCGCTAAAGGACACGCTTCACCAAATCCCAAATCTGTTTCTCGATCACTTCGATGGACCGGCTGCCATCGATCACCTTGACGCGGTGCGCCTCGCGCCTGGCCAGATCGAGGTAGCCTTGCCGGACGCGATCGTAGAACTCCAATGACTGGTTTTCCATGCGGTCGAACAACTCGCGGCCGCGGGCGCGTTCCAGGCCGACACGCGGGTCGAGATCGATGACCAGCGTGAGGCCGGGCAGGTTCGCGCTGATCGCGAAGTTGTTGATCGCCGCAACGGTTTGCGGCGCGATCTTCCGTCCGACGCCCTGATAGACGGTCGTTGAGTCGAAAAAGCGATCGCAGATAACGACACGGCTGTCGTTCAAGGCCGGTTCGATGACCTCATGGACGAGCTGCGCGCGGCTGGCGCAAAAGAGGAGCAGCTCCGTCTCGGGAACCATGGCAGTAGACTGCTTGCTGTATTGAAGAATGTGACGAATTTGCTCGCCCACATCCGTTCCACCCGGCTCACGGGTGACAAGGACCTGGTGACCGTCTCGCCGCAGGCGAGTCACCAAACGGTCGATATGGGTGGACTTTCCGCAGCCTTCCCCCCCCTCAAAAGTGATGAATGTTCCTTTTTTGGCCATTTCCGTATGAATTTCTCAGGATGATAGTGTTCGGTGCTGCGGCGGTCAAGATTTGGCACCAACCCTGCTTATTTTGACCGTGCGATTGCCTACAATGGGCAAGGGGACAAACAGAGAGGATGGGTTTCAGAATGCCGCTAACAGTCGACAACATCAGTCAGGTGGAAACGGTCAAGACCGACGACAATAACGTGGTCCAGGGGCTCGCGGCGAACGGTACGCGTATCCGCGTGCTGGCGATCGACGACAATGAGGAGTTCCGCACCCTCATCACGGAGTTGCTGGAACC
>JBGOTY010000337.1:0-3904 GCA_041476745.1 Verrucomicrobiia bacterium
AGGTTGATCGCTTCATGCTCAAACTATCGATCGACTATCCGAGCAAACAGGAAGAGCGTGAGATCATGGATCGCATGGCCGAGACGGGCAAACATATCATCACGCAGGCGGTCGTTACCCCCGAGCAGATTTTACGGGCGCGCAAGGTGGTCGATTCCATCTACATGGACGAGAAGATCAAAAATTACATCGTGGATCTGATCTTCGCCACACGCGACCCCAAGGCCTACAACATCGATGTCGCCGGCCTCATCCAGTACGGGGCCTCGCCGCGCGCCACGATTTACCTGGCCATCGCCGCGAAAGCGTATGCGTTCCTCCAGGGCCGCGGCTACGTGACGCCACAGGACGTGAAGACCATCGGCATGGACGTGCTTCGCCATCGCGTCATCGTGAGCTACGAAGCCGAGGCCGAAGAAATGACCAGCGAAGACGTCATTAAACGAATTTTCGACGAAGTACCTGTACCGTGATCCCCAAGGAAGTCCTCAAAAAAGTTCGCCAGATCGAAATCCGCACGAACCGTGAGGTCACGGACGTGCTCGGCGGGCAGTACCACTCTGTCTTCAAGGGGCACGGGATGGAGTTTGAAGAAGTGCGCGAGTATCTGCCGGGCGACGAGGTGCGCTCCATCGATTGGAACGTCACGGCCCGCTTTGGTCATCCGTACATCAAGAAGTTCAAGGAGGAGCGCGAACTCACCGTCATACTGATCGTTGATGTCAGCGCTTCGGGCCAATTCGGCAGCGTGCACCAGACCAAGAACGAGTTGGCGGCCGAACTCGCCGCCGTGCTCGCGTTCTCCGCCATTCGCAACAACGACAAGGTCGGCCTCATCATGTTCACCGACCAGATAGAGAAATACGTGCCTCCGAAAAAAGGCCGGCGTCACGTACTCCGCGTGATTCGCGAGATCCTGGCGTTCCAACCGAAAGGCCGCGGGACAAACTTGAAAGCGGCGCTCGATTACCTCAACCACGTCCAATCACGTCGCGCGGTCACCTTTGTCCTCTCGGATTTCCAGGTACAGGACGAAGAAACGGTTCGCAAGAAACTGCGCGTCGCCAGCAAGCGCCACGACGTCGTCGCGCTCAGCCTGCGCGACCCGCGCGAAGAAGAGTTGCCGGCAGTTGGCCTGGTGGAACTTCGCGACGCGGAAACGGACGAACGGGCCCTGGTGGACACATCCGACCGAAAGGTTCGTGAGGAATTCGCCCTGAAATCGCGACTGCGATTGGAAGCATTGCGCCGCATGTTGCGATCGGCCAGTGTTGACCACGTAGAGATCCGTTGCGAGACGGATTACATGCTGCCGTTGATCAAGTTTTTCAACATGCGCGAGCGCCGAATCTAAATGGAAGATATCCACGACATCAAGGGACTCGTTCCGCTGCCGCACAACTGGTGGTGGCTGTGGTTGCTGCTCGTTCTCGCCGCGGTACTGGCCCTGTTGTCCTGGTTGTGGAAGCGCAGGCAGCCAGCCGACGCAACCAAGGCACTTCCCCCGCCGACACCCTATGAACTGGCGATTCGCGCGATCCAACAGTTGCGCGAGGAAAATCCGCCGGTGGAAGAATTTTACACCGGGCTCTCGGACATCGTCCGCCGCTATCTCGAAGGGCGGTTCCACTTGCGCGCGCCGGAGCGGACGACTGAGGAATTTCTATACGAAGTTTCGCGGAACAATACATTGGCCCAGGAACACAAGGATTTGCTTGGCGCGTTCCTGCAGGAATCTGACCTCGTAAAATTCGCGCGGCATCATCCGGAACAAGCCGACAGACAACGGGCGCTGGAAGCAGCCGAGAAGTTTGTGCGCGATACGCAACCACGGACGCAGGAGGTGGTCGCACCAGCATGAAGTTCGCGAGTCCATGGTTTTTGCTCTTCGTGCTGGTGTTGCCACTATGGCTTTGGCGGGAGCAACGTGTGGCGCGACAGGGCGGCCTGAAATTCTCGTCGGTCACGACGGCCCGGTCGTTGTCGTCTTTTTGGGCGGCACTGGGTCCAGGGTTGTTGCTTCTGCTGCGTGGGGCAACACTGCTGCTGGTCGTGGCCGCATTGGGTCGACCGCAGTTGGGCCGCCGCGAGAGCAAAATCAGGACCGAAGGCATCGACATCGTTCTGGTCCTGGATATTTCCGGCAGCATGCAGGCAATGGACTACGAAAAGTTCGGCCAACGCCAGTCGCGTATCGACGCGGTGAAGGACGTGGTGCGCGAGTTTATTCGCGCCCGCCCCAACGACCGCATCGGGATGGTTGTGTTCGGGACTCGCGCGTATGTGGCCAGCCCGTTGACGCTCGACCACGATTGGCTGGAACGCAACCTTGATCGGGTTCGCATCGGCCTGGTGGAAGGCAACACGGCCATCGGGGCCGGTATCGGCACGGCGGTTAACCGATTGCGCGACACGAAGGCGAAGAGCAAGGTGATCGTGCTCTTGACTGATGGCGGCGAAAACGTACGTACCCCACCGGCACTCGAAGCAGCCAAAGCCGCGAAGGAATTCAACGTGCGCATTTATACCGTGGGTGCGGGCTCCGATTACAAAGGGCCCATACAGGTAATTGATGATGACGGCAATTTTCGCGGAATGATCCGCGCCGATCTGGATGAAGATTTGCTGAAGCAAATCGCCACGGCAACCGGCGGACAGTATTTCCGCGCTGCGGACACCGCATCGTTGCGCAAAACATACACGCAGATCGACGCGATGGAAAAACAGAAGGTCGAGGTACTCGCTTTTGAAGAGTGGCGGGAGTTGTTCCCCTGGTTTCTCGCGCCGGGATTGGGATGTCTGCTGCTGGCCGTCACCTTGGAACAGACGCGGCTGCGGAGGTTGCCGTAATGCAATTTGGCAATCCGATGTCATTCTGGCTACTGCTCCTGGTGCCGGCGCTGGCGGTGCTTCTGGTTTGGGGATTTCGCGCGCGCCGACGGGCGCTGGCGCGGTTTGCCGCCCCGCCGCTGGTCAAACGGCTCACGGACTCCGTTCGACCGGTCGCGCGCCGATGGAAGGCAATCCTGATTGTCGCCGCTGTGCTGTTGGTGGCTCTGGCGTTAACCCGACCACGCTGGGGATTTGAATGGCGCGAGGTGAAACGCAACGGCGTGGACGTCGCGGTATTACTCGATGTGTCGAAGAGTATGCTGACCGAGGACGTGCGACCGAATCGGTTGGAGCAGGCGAAATACGCCGTACAGGATCTACTCGAGAAGCTCCGGGGCGACCGGATCGGCTTGATCGCGTTTGCGGGGACGGCCTTCGTGCAATGTCCGCTGACCGTCGACTACGAGGCCTTCCGCCTGACCTTAAAGGATGCCGATCCGCGAATCATCCCGCGCGGCGGCACGGCGATCGGGGTGGCAATTCGCACAGCCCTCAAGGCATTCGAAGCCGGCGAGGGACGCGACCGAGCGATTGTCCTGATTACGGACGGAGAAGAAACGGAGAGCGACGCGCTGGCGGCCGCGGACGAAGCGGCCAAGGCGGGCGTGAAGATTTACAGCATCGGCGTCGGCACGGCGGAGGGTGAATTGATCCCCGTACGGGAAGAGGGGAAACCCATGGAGTTCCTGAAAGACCGCGAGGGCCAGGTGGTCAAGTCGCGGCTCAACGAAGAGATGCTCAAACAACTCGCGTTGAAGACGGGCGGAATTTACGTGCGCAGTGTGCCCGGCGACTTCGGCATCGACACAATCTATGAAAAGGGCATCGCGCAGCTGCAACGCAAAGAATACCAGGCGAAGCTACAGAAGCGCTACTTCGAGCGCTTCCAATGGCCCCTGGGCCTCGGGTTTGCCTTGCTGGTCGTTGAATCGTTCGTCAGTGACCGGAGGACAGCATGAAATTCTGGTATATTCTGCTGCTGTTACTCCCGTCCGTCGCGATGGCGAAGACC
>JBGOTY010000338.1:0-3884 GCA_041476745.1 Verrucomicrobiia bacterium
AGTGGCGGTCACATTCGCAGTTTCAACAACCGGGGGACGGTGGCGGTGACCAACGAGGAGCGCGAGATATCGGAGGAGGAAGTCCGCAACGTCCTGCTCAACGCGAAGGCCGTGAACATCCCCATGGATCACGTGGTCATTCACGCGATTCGCCAGCATTTTTTCGTCGATGGACACGACGGCATCCAGAATCCGGTCGGCATGATTGGCGCAAAACTCGAAGCCGACGTGCATGTGATCCACGGCGTGCGCACGCGGTTGCAGAACACGATCAAATGCATCAAACACGTGCCACTCGACGTGGCCAACATCGCCGTCAGCGGTTTCGCCTCGGCGCTGGCCGTGCTCACCTCGGAGCACCAGCAACTCGGCGCGGTGGTCGTCGACATGGGCGGCGGCACGACCGATTACATTGTTTACAGCGAAGGCACGATCCAACACAGCGGTGTGCTGGCGGTTGGCGGCGACCACATCACGAACGACGTGGCCATCGGCTTGCGCATCCCGATGAACCGGGCCGAGACGCTGAAAATCGAGCATGGATCGATGGCGGTTCCGCCGGACGACGAGATGCTCACGCTCAAGCGCGAAGTCGGGCTCCCGGATCGGCAGGTGTCGAAACAACAGCTTTGCCGCATCATGAACCTGCGCGTTGAGGAGACGCTGACCCTGGTAAAGAAGGAGCTCGAAAAGCACAAGCTGTTGGATTACCTCGGCGCGGGCGTATTCATCACGGGCGGCTGCGCGCGGTTACAGGGCCTGGAAACGCTGGCCGGCCAAATCTTCGGTTTGCCCGTGCACATCGGCCACAGCCTGACGGTTGGCGGCCCGACGTCGGCGATTGAAAGTCCCGAGTATTCCACGGCCATTGGCCTCGTGCGTTACGCGCTCGGTTCACAACGCGACCAGCACCAGCCGCCGTCGCCGTTGCGCAAGATTGGCCAGTCGTTCCAACACCTGATCCAAAAGGCGCGAGCGTTCCTGTAAACCGGAGCGTTGTCATGGCGACCCGACGCAAATCAATTTCGACTTCATCCACGCCGCCCACGGCACAACCGGAAACCACGGAGAACATGGAAAAGAGATCAGCGCACCTGCACAAGATTCGATTAAAAATTCTCGGTGTGGGTGGCGCCGGCGGCCACACCGTCAGCCAGATTGCCGAGAGCCGCACCCAAGGCAATCACGCGTTGGAGGGCGTCGATCTGATCGCGATCAACACCGACCTGCAGGCCCTCGGTGAAATCCGCGGCGCGGAGACGATGCCTATCGGGGCGGCGGTGACGCACGGGCTGGGTGCCGGCGGCGAACCCGAACTCGGCGCGCGCGCCGCACAAAACGACGCCGAGAAGATCGAGGCGCTGGTGCAGGGTGCGGATGTGGTCTTTCTGATGGCCGGCCTGGGTGGCGGTACCGGCACGGGGGCAAGCCCGACGATCGCGCGGGCCGCGAAAGAGCAGGGTGCGTTGGTGCTGGCGTTCGTGGCACTGCCATTTTCTTTCGAGGGCGACCGCCGCAAGCAACAGGCGCTGTCCGGCCTGGAGCAACTCAAGGCGCAGGCGGACGCGGTCATCTGCATTCCGAATGACAAAATTTTTCGGATCGCCGGTGCGGACGCGAGCGTGGTGGAGGCCTTCAAGCGCGCCGATGAGAATTTCATTCTGGGTGTCCAGGCCGTGTGGCAGTTGCTGTCGCACAAGGGCCTGATCAATCTTGATTTTGCTGATTTGCGCTCGACGCTCGGCTCGAAGCACTGTGACGGCCTGTTTAGCTACGGACAGGCCGCAGGCGCGAACAAGGCGCGCGAGGCGGTCAAGGCGCTGTTGGAGAATCCGTTACTCGACGGCGGCGATGTCCTCGCGAAAGCCGAAGGCGTGCTGGTGAGCATCCTCGGCGGGCCCGATTTGACTCTCGCCGACGTGCAGAAGACGGTGGAACCGATTTCGCGGCTGGCGAACCGCGCCCACGTCATCCTGGGCGCAGCCATTGACGAGGCATACCGCGGACAGTTGGCGGTGACGGTGATCGCAGCGGCAAACATCCTGCCGCGACGCGTGGTAGCGCAGCCGGTGTCAACGAAGCCGATGACGTTCCCGCGGCCCGGCGACGTGACACTTTCCCGCGATCCGCGAACATCACTGATGCCGGTTCCAGCAACTTCACCGCCGCACCAGGCGGTTGAGGAGGTCCCTAAGCCTGAACCTGTTGCCGCGCAGAAGTCGCCAACCAAACCGAAGCAGGAAACCCTGCCCCTCGAAGGCGTGAGCCGCGGGCGATTCGACAAGAGTGAGCCGACACTTTACAACGGCGAAGATCTCGATGTGCCGACGTTCATCCGGCGGGGCGTCAGCATCAAGCGGTAAATACTGGAACCGCGCAGTCGGCACTCGAAAACGCGTGGCTGCGGGTTGTCATGGTAGCGGCTCGACGTTCTTGGGCGTGATGATCCGGAAGGAGTTGTCGAACCATTCTTGAGGTGTCCTAGGCTCCGGGGCGCCCACGGTCTGCTTCGGGCTAGGAACGACAGCCAACTGGACGATGTCCGCCCTGAAGAGTTGTTTCAGGTTCACGTCGTCCACGGAAAATGTGATCACTTTTGGGAGTCGTGCGGGAAGTTGGCGGATGTCATCCGGTTTCAATTGCGGACTTCCGGAAAAGGACACGATGGCATCGCAAGAGGGATGTCGGCGGACGATGTCGGCGAACGTATCGGCGGGAATCCCCATGGCCAGGTTACGCATCCCGAATTTGACCCGAATGTTCTCGGTGGCAACGACCGTGGTTTGACCGGCTTTCTTCAGCGCTTTCTTGAAGGCATCCAGGCGGACCTGGTCGCTGGCAGTTTGGAACTTATCCGAGTCATCGACCACCAGGACGATGTCTCCTTTGTTGCCGAGCAGCCGGGAAGTTTCTTGGCCGAGAATTTCACCGAGCGCGGCGAATGGGGTGACATTGGCTTTGGGAGAATGCGGCCTTTTCGGAAAGACGAGGGTCGCAAGCGAGGCAACGATGACGAGGATCGCGATGAGGGCGACGACGGGGTGATTAAGCGCTGTGCGCTTCGGGCCGGTCGTCGGCCTGGGCGGCATGTGGAAGAAGCCGGCGAGAACACGGAAGATGGTCACGAACACGGCACCAATGACTCGAAGCGCGTTCAGTTAGTTTTCTCCCCCGTTTGGGCGCAACGGCGCGGAAAGGCAATGGAGTTGGCAGCGGGCCGTCGCTGGTGGACGCACTAGACCCGATTATGGCGGCGGTTGTCAAGCGCGGGAAGGCGCGGTGACGCTTCTGGAAACGGCCCGGTGAAAGTGGTAACTTGGTTGGCAGCGGGAGTTGAAAGGCAATGCCGAAGTCAGATCCAGTTTTGGCGCGGGCGGACAAGGCACGCGCGACCGCGTCGATGGAGACGTTGGGTGAGAGTCTCTCGCGGTTGACGAAGGAAGGCGAGCTTTGCGAGAAGTTGCCCGACGGGAAGGTGCGGTGTTACGCGTGCGGGCACCGCTGCTTGATCCTCGATGGACAAGACGGCATCTGTCGCGTGCGTTTCAACCGCGGTGGCACGCTGTTCGTCCCGTGGAACTATTTCGGCGCGTTGCAGTGCGATCCCATCGAAAAGAAGCCGTTCTTTCATGCGCTGCCGGGGACGCTGGCGATGAGTTTCGGAATGCTCGGGTGCGATTTGCACTGCGGTTATTGCCAGAACTGGTTTACCTCGCAGGCGCTGCGCGACCCGCTGAGCACCGCGCCGGCGATACCGATGACCGCGGAGCGGTTTGTGGAGTTGGCGATGAAGCAGGGCGCTGACACGGTCACGAGCACGTACAACGAGCCGCTCATCACCAGCGAATGGGGTGTCGAGGTCTTCAAGGAAGCGCGCCGGCGAG
>JBGOTY010000339.1:0-3872 GCA_041476745.1 Verrucomicrobiia bacterium
GCTGGCTCTGGAGCGCGCTGGATTCCTGTATCGCCAGCGCGATCGTGGCGACGCGCGCCGGATCGAGCTGCGTCTGACCGTGGCTGGCACCCGGATCAAGGAACAGCGGAATGTGCTCGACCCGGAATTGGTAGCGGCACTCTTGAAACGGCTGGAAGGGCAAGCCAGGACACAGGCACTTCACGGCTTGGAACTTTTGGCGGAGGTGGCGACGGAGATGATCGCGGGCCAGCAGATGGGCAACCGCGGCCCGGTATCACCGACCGGAAAAAGCAAAAGGAGTCTTCCATGAAATGGCTGATAATCATTCCTGGCACCCTCATCCTCGTGATCCTGGCGATGCTTATCCTGGGTTTGTTTCAACCGGTGAAGCACTCGATCACGCGCTCCATTCATTTAAAGCAGAAACCGGAGGCTGTGTTCGCGGTGGTTGAGAACATCGATGATTTACCGAACTCGTCCACCACGGTGCTGAAAGTCGAACGACTTCCGGATCATGATGGCAAACCGGTCGCGCGGGTCACGTTGAAATGGGGCCACATGCAGATGATCATGACCCAACTCGAACGCACACCGCCGGTTCGGCTGGCAAACAGCATGGCCAAGGAAGGTGGCTCCCCTCTCGGGATTTGGAAGTACGAGCTGGCTGCTGAGTCCGACGGTTGTCGCGTCGCGCTAACCGAGGAAGGCGAAATGACGAATCCATTCTACCGTGCAATCGGGCGAATCCGCGGACTCGATACCAACGTCAAACAAAGCCTGCACGACTTGGCGAAGAAGTTTGGGGAAAGTGTGGAGGTTCGATAGCGCCGCAACTTCCGCGCGGTCGAAGTCAAAGAGCGTGCCGTCGGCATCGAATCCGCATCTCCTAACGACGACAGTGTATCAGGTTAAATTAGTCGTGTCATCCTTCGACTGTTAGTCAACAAACTGCGTAGAGTCAGTTCCCAGTATCGGGCAAATGCGGCGAGACGCCCGTTTCGCTTGGTGGGCACCGTCGCTCGAAAGCTCTGGACATCGGATTCCGATAATGGTATGATGCGGGGTATGGTGATTGAGAGCATTTTGGATTGGGATGGGGAGTGCGTCCGGCAGAACGGCGCTTCACAGAAGCGCCTCTACACGGGCGGGACGCCCGCGCCACTATCGGTCCGCCGTCGCTGGAGCTATGGCGGACGAGTCGGCGGACTCGCTGCTGTGCGCAGCTCGGGGCGAGACGTTTATTTGAACTCGCTACGCTCGGTTGGCTCCGCTCAGTCCCCTGAGCTGCGCCCTTCGGGTGTTGAATCCGCCGCTGCTCGTCGAGCTATAGCGGACACAGCGACACAACGCCATGTCGGTACTCCCAGTACCTCCATTCTGCGAAACGAACTCCCCCGTTTTTATCTAGGGCTGCAAGGACTCAGAGAGATGGAGGGTGGAAAGATGAAGGCGAAATTCGAGCCTGAAGGCAGGGATGGAGACCTTCGGTCAGACGGGGTGCGCGGTCGGGAGACCGGCGCACAACGGAGATTCCTCGACAAGCTCGGAATGACAGGCTTGGGGAACGCGCAACGTAGACACGGTGGCAAGCGGAGCGCTTGCCCTACAAATTTGAGGAGAGACGAATTACTTCGCGAGGTCGCGCGAGAGGGTTTCGTAGCGGTTGATGACCTGGCGGACGAAGTCACGTTTTTCGCTGTAGGTGCCGGGGAAGAAGCTGCCTTTGAAACCGGCGATGACGACGTTGCGGAGTTCGCGCGGGGTCATTTTGAGTTTGTCGATGGCGAGGCGCAGTTCGTTGGTGGCGGAGGTGTTGGACATGAGGCGGTTGTCGGTGCAAATCGAGACCGACAACTCGTGATCGAGCATCTGGCGCAGGGGATGCCGGGAAAGGTCGCGCATGCGCGGGAGGGTCTGGGCGTTGCTGGTGAGGCAGACTTCCATGGTGATGCGCTGGCTGGCCACGTACTCGGCGAGGTGGTGGACGTATTTCTTCGGGTCGTCGATGGTGGGGTCCTCGATCATGTCGTGCGCGAAGAGCCAGGTGCCGTGACCGATGCGGTTGGCGTAGCATTTCGTGATCGCCTGGAAGATCGACTCGGGCCCGTAGGCTTCGCCGGCGTGGACGGTCTTGCGGATGAAGTGGGAGTGCGCGTACTGGTAGGCGGCACTGTGATCGTCGGCGGGATAGCCCGCTTCGGCGCCCGCCAGGTCGAACCCGACGACGGGCAGGCCCTTGTTGTGGGCGAGGTCCACGGCCGCGCGGGCCAATTCCATCGAGGCCGCTGCGCACACTTGCGTCGAGGAGGCGTAGGGCATCACGTCGAACAACCGCCGGTAGTACGGCGACATTACCGGCAAGATAAACCGCAGCGCGCAGACGATGATGCCGAAGTGAAACGGAACGTCGGCGCCCGTGCGCACGGCCTTGGAGAGGTTGTGGCGTTTCTGCGCGCGCCCGAGGCCGCGGCAAACGGCGGCGACGACTTCTTCCATGTTTTGACCGTCATTGATGTGCAACTGTGGCGCGTACCGCACTTCGATGTAGCGGACGCCTTCCGCGAGGTTGTCCTCGGCCAGTTCGAAGGCGATGCGCTCCAAACTCTCGGCGGTCTGCATCACCGCGCAGGTATAGGCGAATCCCTGCAAGTATTCGGGGAGGTTGGCGTACTGGTCCTTGAATACCAGTCGTCGCAACCCGTCCTCGGAGTACGACGGCAACTTGACGCGGTGTCGTTTCGCCAATTCAATCAAGGTCGGGATCCGCAGCGAACCATCCAGGTGCAGATGCAGGTCCGTCTTGGGGATGCGGCGAAGGAACTCCGTGGGTATGGTCTTGTTCATTGGACTCTCTTCATCGGGGCGAACCAATCACGGCGGCGACGTTACGTTCCGCTGCCGGAAACATCAAGCAAAACAGGTGACAGTGGTCGCTATCTTCCTCAGCGGCAATCGGTTCGGCAACCATGCGAAAAGAAGCTTCTAATCGTGCGAAAGCCGTATATAAGTACAGAAACAATTGTACGGAAGTGGGATTTTTTCCACGGTTACAGAAATGCTTTTCCAGCCGTCGAGCGATTGGCCGGGATGTTGCGAGAGATTGAATAAATGGAGACAAGCCTTAACACGATCACTGTCACCCTGGACGATGGCCTGCCGGTTCGCTGCGTGGCCGGCACTCGCGTCTGCGAGATCCTGCCCCAACGCTGCTCGCCGGACGGCCTCGATTATATCGCCGCGCTGGTCAACAACGACGCGGTCTCCGTCACGTACCCGGTGGAGGTGGACAGCAAAATCACGCTGCTGACGCGGGCCGATTCGGACGCCTTCCAAATCTACCGCCGCTCGGTCTGCTTTCTGTTGGCCAAGGCGGTCAAGGAACTGTTCCCCGATGCTCGATTCGCGATCGAGCATTCGCTGGGCGCGGGTTTTTACTGCAGCTTCGAGATGAACGGCAAGGCCGGCATCTGCGAGGAACAGTTGCAGAGTGTCGACCGGCAGATGCGGGCGATTGTCGAGCGCGACATCCCCATCGAGCGACGCAAGATCGCCTTCACCGAGGTCGTCCGCCGGTTCGAGCAGGAGAAGCAATGGGACAAGTACAATCTCCTGCGCTTCAGCAACCCGCCCAAGGTCGCGACGTGTTGGTGCGAGAATTTCTCCGACCTGGATCACGGTCCGCTGGCCCCGAGCACCGGGTCGCTGACGTTGTTCAAGCTGATTTCGTACGCGCCGGGTTTCGTGCTGCAAGTCCCCGAGCGGGAGAACCCGAAGGACCTGCCGCCGTTCGAGCCGCAGCCGCAACTGTTCCAGATCTTTAAGGAACACAAGGAATGGGGCCGGATCCTCGGCGTCAACACGGTGGGGCGTCTCAACGAGATCATCGCCAA
>JBGOTY010000340.1:0-3871 GCA_041476745.1 Verrucomicrobiia bacterium
CCGTTGCGCGTGATGCGGTACGGATTGTAGCCGTCGGCCGTTGAGGCGTTGAGGAACACGCTGATCATTTGTTCGAGCCAGCCGGGATAACTCTGCGCCAGGCTCTCCCAATTCTGGAAAATGTCGCGCCAGTTGCCCTGGTAGGCGTAGAGCGGACGGCCTTGTTCGTCCTTGACGTGGATGTCGAATCGATTCCAGGGCCGGCTCGGGTCGCCGTGGCGACGGCTGAAGCTCAAGGGCAGATACTCGTGTGCCAGCCGCGACAAGTGGATATCGTTACGTTTCGCGACCTCTTGGTGGAGTTGATTCAGCGCCAGTGATTCCGGCAATTCTCCCAGCCATTGTTCATGACTCGCGTACACCGTGGTGCTGTGCGCGCGGACGAACGCCGTGAAATCTTCGCCGGGGAAACGGTACGAATCATTGAAGGTGCCGCCCCGCATGCAATTGAACAGCACGTTGGCAAAATGATGGACGCTCGCCGATTGATCGGCGGTTTGCTGCAAACCGTCCGCAGCAGCGATACGCCGACGCAGACCGCTGCGGTTGGCCGCAAGACTTTGGCGCAGGGAGCGTTCGAGGGCCACCGGTTCCTTCAATTCATCCTGAAGACGCACGAGCGCCAGGGCGTCGAGTTTGGTATCGGCGACGGTGAACCAACGGTGCGGCCGGCCGGGCGCGACCGTTACGCTGTCTGCTACAAGGTAGGCACCGAATTCGCCGCGGACCTCGTGTTCGGCTTGGACAAGCTCTCCGTGACAAAAACCGGCCACTTGCCGCTCTGATAACAGGACGACAGGATGGGCGTGGCCGATTGACCAGGCACAGGCCGCGCGCAGGGATTCACAGGCTTCGGCCCGGTCGGTGATGGTCGCATTGAGCGTGAAGATGCCGAGAGATTCCTCGTTCCCGCATTCGTGGCACATATAGGCTTCGGCGAGATAACTGAAGCGACCGAAGGTTTCCTGATCAACCCCCGGGGGGAGCAGTTGGTGCCAGCCATCGAGATATCGCACCTCGACGGGAGCGGCATCCCCGAGCCGTTCGAGCAGGCATTCACGAACGAATCCGTACGGCTCGCAGACGCTGAGAGTCCAGCGGAAGCGCAGACCGAGGTCGTGGTTGATTTCCTCGAAGATCACGCTGGCTCCGTGAATGTGTTTGTACAGATGACGGTCGATGCGGTACATGCGTCCACTCGCCTGCCATGGTTCCCACAACGCCCAGCGCTCGCCCGTCCGAACGAGCAGAACCGACAGCGCGCCGCTAGTGTCGGCGTGCCGCAGGATCTTGTCCACGGTCTGGTAGGGAAAAAGCGCGTTGTCGGGGTCGATGCGCCCTGCGGTGAATGGTGAATTGCTGCCAACGAACAACCAGTGGTCGCTGTCGCTGACCACGCTCATCAGAAAGGGACTGAGCTGGTCGACATGCCGGATGCAAATGTAGGGCTCACCATCGACGGTGACAAACTCACTCCGCACCGCTGGCTCGGAAGCTGTGTTCACGACAAAGAGGGATTTTGGAGTTGTCATCTGCCCCGCCTTGCAATCATTTGCATTATACCCTTTTCTTTCGCCGATATCCGTGCTATAAGCAATACAGATTTTGGGGTGGTGACATATGATAACAGGCAGATTCCTCCGTCATTATATGACCGCCAAGGCCAGCAAGGACCGCATCGCCGAGAAGAGTCCTGTTCTTCTGGACGAGAGTCCTGACGTGCACCTTCCATCGGTTACAGTTGATCCCAGCAAACGTTTTCAAACGATTGAGGGCTTTGGGGGGGCCTTCACTGAAGCCAGTGCTGTCAGCTTATCGCGGATGCGGAAAGAGCACCGAGAACAGCTTTTTAAGGCGTATTTTCACCCGATCGAAGGGCACGGCTACTCCCTCTGTCGCACCCACATGAATAGTTGCGATTTCTCGCTGGGCAACTATGCTTGTACGGAGGTGGATGGTGATGTGGAGTTGAAGCATTTTTCCATCGACCGGGACCGTCGAGCGTTGCTTCCCATGATCAAGGAGGCCCGAAAAGTGGCGGGCGAACCACTCAAGATTCTGGTCTCGCCCTGGAGTCCACCCGCGTGGATGAAGACCAATGGCGAGTTCAATGGCGGTGGAAAGCTGAAACCCGAATACCGGCGTGCGTGGGCCAACTACTTCGTCCGTTTCATCCGCGAGTACGAGAAGGAAGGCGTGCCGATCTGGGGGGTGACCGTTCAGAATGAACCCGCAGCCGCGCAGGTTTGGGACTCTTGCCTCTATAGCGCCGAGGAGGAACGGGACTTCGTCCGCGATCACCTGGGGCCGGCGTTCAAGAACGCCGGCTTGGAGCGCGTCAAGATCATCATCTGGGACCATAACCGCGATTTACTCATCGAACGAGTCCAGGTGGCTTACAATGATCCCGAGACCAGTCCGTATATCTGGGGCGCGGCCTTCCACTGGTACGGCCCGGAGAAATTTGAGAACCTTCAATTGGCCCACGAAGCCTGGCCGGATAAGAAACTCATCTTTACCGAAGGCTGCCAGGAGGGCGGCCCGCATCTCGGTTCCTGGGATGTGGGAGAGCGCTATGGCCACGAGATCATCAACGACCTGAACCGCTGGACCGTTGGCTGGATTGATTGGAACCTGTTGCTGGATGAAACCGGCGGCCCCAACCACGCCAACAATCTCTGTAGCGCGCCGATCATTGCGGACACGGTGAACGACCGGCTCATTTTCCAGAGTTCGTATTATTATCTCGGACACTTCTGCCGATTCATTCGTCCCGGCGCCGCGCGGGTTCTCTGCGCGAGCACCCGGGAGGACCTTCAGGTCACCGCGTTTCGGAACCCCGACGAAAGCGTCGCCGTGGTGGTATTGAACCGGACCGATGAAGAACGCAAATTCTGCCTGAAGCTTCCGGATCGCGCTGGCAGCAGCGCGACTCCCGCCCATTCGATTTCGACCTACCTTTGGCAGCCTTCGTAAGGCAACAGGCCTCAGCCCTTGATGCCCGTCATCGAGATCCCCTCGATGAATGTCTTCTGCGTGAAGAAGAACAGTACGATAATCGGCAACGCCACGAGGGTGCTCGCGGCCATCAGGTAATGCCATTCCGTGCCGCCATGCTGGCTCTGGAAGAATTGCAGGCCCAGCGCCAACGTGTAGTCTTCCTGCTTCGTCAGAAAAATCAAGGGTCCGAGAAAATCGTTCCAGGTGTACATGAACTGAAAAAGCGCCACGACCATCAGCGCGGGACGACACAGCGGCAGGATGATTTGCCAGAAAATGCGAAACTCGCTGCAGCCGTCGATCCGCGCCGCTTCCGAAAGGTCTTTCGGAATCGTCATGAAAAACTGCCGCAGGAGAAACACATTGAACGCCCCGGCGAAGAACGAACCCACCCACAGCGGTTTCAACGTGCCAATCCAGCCCAGCCAGCGAAACAGGCAGTAGACCGGCACCATCACCACGGGAAACGGCACCATCATTGTGGCCAGGCAAACCAGGAACATCTTGTCGCGTCCACGCCAGTCGATTCGTGAGAACCCGTAGGCGGCGAGCGCACTGGAAGTGACGGCGCCGATAACGGTGAGCACGCACAGGATCAATGTGTTCTGGAGATAGGTCCCGAACATTCTCATGGCCAGGATGGCGTTCTTAAAATTCTCCCACCGCGGCGCCGTTTTTCTCACGATTTGTGCCGCGGGATATTTGTCCACATCGGCTGGTTGGATCTCCGTGAGCACACCGTCCTTTTGAACATACGACCGGTAGGGGATCCACGTGGGCGGCATGGACATGGTTTGCTCGATGGGTTTCAGCCCCGTGGAGATCATCCACAGCAGCGGGATCAAACAGGTGACCGCGCCGAGTGCGAGCA
>JBGOTY010000341.1:0-3838 GCA_041476745.1 Verrucomicrobiia bacterium
AGGTCGGCGGTCGCGTAGCGACGCTTCAACTCCACGATCTCCACTTCGACCCGTTCGCCTTCCACGACGAAGGGCACGAACACCACAAAGTTGTCCACGCGCCCGATACCGTCGCCACCGAACGCGACCGTGGTGATGTCGAGTTCGACGTGCTGGCCGGGCTGCAAAATGGGCGGTATTTCGGTTTCCATGTACGGGGGGGAATCCTATTCGCAGACAGCTGCGATTACAAACCGCTCGTGCGGGAATCTTGTAGGATGCCGTAACTGCTGGCCAGCGACCAGATCCACGCCAGGAAAAAGAGCGCCAGGCCGAGCGCGCAGAGGCCCGCGTGCGGGCCGAAGTCTTCGGGAAGACTTCCCTGCCGCATCCACGTGCGCACAAACGAAACCGTCCACACCACCATCAGCCCGAAGCCGGTTTGCGAGACGACCAACTGCAGCGCTCCCTCCAGCCGGCGCCGGGCCGCGAACGTGCCCAGTCCCGGTAGGACGAGATTGCCCAGGACAAAACCCCAAGCCGCCTGGCGACCGCGTCCGCCGCCGGCGGGTTGCTCAGGTATTTTCGGCGGGAGGTTGGGCGCCAAAGATATCCTCGTAAGCGTACATCAGTGCGGCCTGGACGATTGCCGAGGTCACGAACACGCCGACGCAACAGGCAATGAGGCCGGCCACTGCCACCAGGCAGCAAACAATCAGAAACCCAAACAACAGCCACCAGTGTTTGGTGACGACCTTGCGGCTCAGTTCCATCGCCGGCCAGAAATCGATTTTCTTATCCATCACCAGTGGCAGGGCAAACACCCAACAAACTCCCAGGTAAATGCCGGGCAGGATGCAGAGCACGAGCCCGAGACCGGTCAACAGTCCGCAAACGATCTTGGTGAGCATCAGCGGCACAAAGGCCGTGCTGAATCCAACGAACGCATCGCCAAAAACAGCCGGCTGTCCCCGGATCTTTTTCAGGTAAAGCGCGTACAAGCCGCCCATCATCGGGCCGCCGATGATCAGCGCGATGAGGATCCCCAAATACGGGATGCAGCATCCACTCGCAATAATCCCGCCCACGAACGAAGCGCCGACCAAAAGCCAAAAATCCTTCTTCACGAGTTCCCAGCCGCGGCCGATGCACCGTCCGATGTCGATGGTGTAGTCTCGCGCCAGGATCTGTGCGGCGAGCGCTTCCGCATCGACGGAGCCCACCACCGGGGGCGCCGTTGGGCCGACGCCGGCACTGCTGAGCGTGGCGGCGAACTCAGGAATCTCCGCCAGGGTTTTCCACTCGGTACTGCCTTCGGGTTGCACCTTGGTCTGCGCGTTGGCGCGACCTTCCCGAATCCATTGATGCAGTTGCTCGACCGTGACCGGGCCGTATTCGCGACCATCCGCTCCGATGATTTTATACATGTAGTCTCCTTTGAATTGTGCCTGCGCTTGTTTTACGGCGCCAACAGGGTGAACGGGTAAACCGGGATATTTCGCAACACCCCAAACGCCACGACCACGCTCAGTAGTGTCCAAATCCAAACGGGTTTCAACGCATCTTCCTCACGACGCACGAACAGGTAGCCGATCACCGGTAGAAGCGAGATCGCCAACGGATTGAATTGAAACGCCGCCGCCACGTTGCCATGAAGTAACTGATGCAACGCGCGCGTGGTCCCGCAGCCGGGACACCATAAGCCTGTGTATCGATGAAGCGGGCAGGGCGGGAGGACGCTGACGCGTTCGGGATCGACGGCAAACACCACCGCTGCCGCGATCGCGGACAGTGCGCCAAGGTAAATGATTTTCGGGCGAGTGGTCACCATCGGTGAAACCCCATCGCCCGATGCGAAACGAGCAGAAGCCAGAGAGTCGAGAAGATAAAGCCGGTCAAAACGGCGGCCCAAAACCAGGTTCTCGCGTTGGTCGAGGCCTTTTGCGCGCCGGGGACATCCCCAGCGTTGAGCTTTGAGCTTACCTGCGCCGCGAAGACGATGGCGATGATACCGAAAGGCATGCAGCAACAAAGCGTGCTGAGAATCGCAGGTACAAGATAGCTGGGGACATAGGGTCGCGATTGAACAGCGGCCGGAGGAGGCGGCACGGGTGGAGGCACAACTCCCGCCGGGGCGGTCGCGGCGAACTCCGGGAATTGACCGAGGGGTTTCCAGTCGGCGCTACCTTCCGCTTGCGCCAGTGTCTCTAGCTTTGCGCGCCCCTCCGCGAGCCACTGGCGTATCTGCTCCACGCTGACAGGGCCATATTGTTTGCCATCCGCACCGATAATCTTAAACATTGGCCTACGCGCTCCTCCTCACTCCGTGACAACTCCCGGCAGCGAACAGGCGTTCAGGCTACGCGAGCGCCTTGTGCAACTCCAGCTTTAATTTGTCCAGTCCCGCGCCCGCCAGCGCCGAAATCTCCAACACGCGGATACCGGGACGTACCGCCCTGGACGTTTTTGTGGAAGGCTTCGTCTTGCCGGAGCGCGGCGCGGTTGTCGCCTTGCGTTTGAACGCGGCGAGATGCTTCTTTGCTTCGGGCAGGTCCATCTTGTTGGCGACAATGAGCCGCTTCTTCTTCAGGATCTCCGGATTGTACATTTTCAGTTCCGCCAGCAGTTGCCGGTAATCGTCGTACGGGTTGCGGCCATCGACGCCCGCCATGTCCACCAGCACTACCAGCAGTTGGCAACGCTCGATATGCCGGAGAAAATCGTGGCCGAGACCCCGCCCGTTGTGGGCACCCTCGATCAGCCCCGGAATGTCCGCGATGCGGATGCGCGTGTAGTTATCGTAGTGGAGGATCCCCACGTTGGGCGTCAGCGTCGTAAAGGGATACGGGGCAACCTTGGGATGCGCGTTGGTGATTTGCGAGATCAGCGTCGATTTGCCCGCGTTGGGAAAGCCCACCAACCCGACGTCGGCCAGCGTTTTCAATTCCAGCTCGACACCCAGTTGCTCGCCCGGCTCGCCGTACTCGAACTCGCGGGGCGCCTGGTGCGTCGAGCTTTTGAACACCGCATTCCCGCGTCCGCCGCGTCCGCCCTTCGCCAATACGAAACGCTGCCCGTCCTCCACGAGATCGATGATTAATTCCTTCCCTGTTTCCAGTGGCGAAAGATCGTCGACATCGATGGTCTCGACCGGGGTGGGGGGCGCGGCCTGCAAAGCCTCGGCAAGCTGTTTCGCCCGTCCCGGCGTGAACGGCATGCCGACGGTCTGGCTCGGGTCAAACTCTTCCGTTGCCGCCGCCGGGTGATAATTCGACGGCGCGCGTTTCTTGACCGGCACCGTCAGGCGAAACACCTGCGTGCCAATGGGCACTCTCACGATAATGTCCTTCCCGCTACGCCCAAAGCAATTCTTCCCGCGTCCATGCACCCCATGTTTGGCGACAACCCGCGGCTGGTAATAGAAATCGGAAAGATCGGACAAATTCTTGTCCGCCATCAATACAATGTCGCCGCCCTTGCCGCCGTCCCCGCCATCCGGCCCGCCGCGATCGACATATTTCTCGCGCCGAAACGAAACACACCCGTTCCCCCCATCCCCCGCCTTGACGCGAATTTTAACTTTGTCCACGAACATGAGGGCAGGATAGCGGAGGCTGTGGTGGGTAGCTAGCAGTTAGTGGCTAGCGGCCCTGAGCTGAAACCCATGAAACGTGGCCGTTACCGTATAGAACATGGTGGCCGTCGCGGTGGTCAGACAGTTGTTCGGTAACAACGACGGCGTTCGTAGTTTCAAAACTGTTCCATTTTTTCCCAGGGAGCAGGATTTCGTAACTTGGAGAACTGGATTCTTTTGCTGATTGACAGACGAACGCCTTGTCCGAGATCCACTTGCGTAAAT
>JBGOTY010000342.1:0-3827 GCA_041476745.1 Verrucomicrobiia bacterium
CGCGGACTTGCCCGCTTGGAGTTCTGCAAGACCGGTGTTTCGTCGTCCCGATCCAAACGACAACAAGCGGTAAGCCTGCCTTACAACCTGAAACGCCAACTGCAGCGATACGCCGCCGGTAAACCCATTCGTTGGAAGATTCCGATTGACCTGTCGTCGGGAACAAGCTTTCAACAGAAAGTGTGGCGCGTGCTGGCGAAAATACCTCGCGGCGAGACGCGCTCGTACGGGTGGGTTGCGCAAAAGGTTGGTAAGCCCAAAGCCTCACGCGCGGTTGGCGCCGCCTGCGGTGCGAACCCGGTTCCGGTTATCGTCCCTTGCCATCGCGTCATTGCCGGTGACGGCTCGCTCGGCGGCTTTGGCGGCGGGTTGCCGATGAAACGGCGATTGCTCGCGTTGGAGAGGGATCACTGATGCCGTACGCGCTTTTGCAGCGTTCGCTTGATCAAACCATCGACCGCGAATCGCTGGAAGACGCGGCGGCGGCCTCGCGTAGTATTCCCCGGCCGGATTGCGCGCGATTGCAGAAGGAATTGTTCGGGATTGTAGTGGACAATCTGGATCACGATCACGCGCTAGCGCTCCAACAAGAACTCACACGGCGCAATTTTCCAACGGACGTTGTTGACCAGATGCAACTCTCGGCACTGAACGAAGCCGCTTCGGGTCAGGAATTTCAGGTCAAGTCCCACGCCTTGATCGTGACGGACGTGTATGGGGTTCAGGTTGAGTACCCGTGGGAGAAATTCGTGTTTGCCGCCGCTGGATATGTCCTGCGGGTGGCCGACCGGCCTGACCAGACACACTTGGAACCGGCCACTGACCCTTTCCGTCCGAGATACAAGAATGTTGAGGTTGTCGTCGACTATAAGCTGCAAAACGTCCCCCAATTCCGGTTCGATTGGTTTTTTGATGCCGAACCTTACCGATTGCAATGGATCTGGGACCATGAGTCAATTGTGCGCGTGAATCAGGAGCCAATCCGATTGCAGCAGCACGGAAAGTTTATTCTCTTGCTCCAACAGTTGACCAGTTTCCTACCGGCGGAGCGTTTGAACGGCGGCATCCGGAAACTCAGTAGTGGGGATTATTTCGTATACCCCAGCGTGCACGCGTTCGAGGAAGAGATTGTTTGGTCCTTCTATCAACTGATGCGCGACGTCAGTGGCTGAACGCCCGCTGATCAGGTTGTCTTTGGCAGGATTCGTCCGGTCAATAGGTCATCCAGCGTATCGCCCACCTTCAACTCACTGGCCCAGCGCCGCAGGTATTCGCCATCGAGATTACCTTTTTGGACCGAAACCACGCCGGCGGCATCGCCGAGCTGACGTTGCGAGGGCGTTAGACGATTCCAATAAAGCTTGTGCAGGATGACGTCCTCAGGCGTGGCAATCCATGCGGCCTCTCCGAAAACTGTGGTACGGAAGCGCCGGGCGAACATTTCTCGTTCGAAGGGTTCGGGTTTGAGCAACCAGAAGTCCACTTTCAGGGGCGAGCGCTTGTCAATCGCGTTGAACTGATACGGTGGCCGGTACGCGGCATGGACGGCGGCTTCATCCAGGAAAAAGTCGCTGCGGAAGGCGTCAATGATCTTCGGCGCTTCAGAGGGCGGCAGTTGAAGCACGAAATCCAAATCGTGCGTTGAGCGCGGAATGCCCCAGTAATTGCTGACCATTGAGCCTGTCAGCATGTAACTGATCTCGGCTCGATTCAGCCGCCGCAGGCAGTCCACCAACAAATCGCGTTCCGTCACGGTCGGGTGACCAATTCCAGGCGCTGCCGTAGCAGCCGTTCAACTTCGGTGTCGGTGATGCCGGGGTGTTGATGGCGAATCCCCTCGCGCGCGACATCACAGGAGAGTTCGTGCAGTTCCAGCGCCAGCGCCAGCCGCTGTTCACCAGTCATCTGGCGGTAACGGGCAACTTGAGCTTCGAATGCAGCCTGCGGTGTCATCATCAAGTAGGCTATCCGAAGACGCCACCGAAGCCAAGAGGGAAGCAGTCTGGTGACGACGCAGGGAATTTACTGTTGTTCGTTCTGAAGATTGGGATATAAGACCGTCAATTGAGGAGCGACCCGGCCGGGAACATGACGAAGCGCAACGACACATTGTTTGAAGTGCTTGTGGTACTCGCGATAGTTTTTCTGCTGTTTTTCTTTTCCATCCCCGCGTTAAACAAAGGCCGTGAAAAATCTCGACGCGTGAACTGCGAAAGCAACCTTAAGCAACTCGGCTTGGCCATCATGATGTATGCGGAGGAAAGCCGAGGGCGATGCCCTGTGGACTCAGAGCCACCTTCGCTCGCAGGCAGTTGGCAACTGTTGGGCAAGCACAAGTACTTGAGTTCACCGAAAGTACTGCTTTGTCCAGGTGATCTTAGAGGGTTCAGACCTGCGGAATCATTGGGTGTACTGACGGCATCGAATATCAGCTATTCGTACGTACCTGATGTGATTTGGCAGCCAACGAATTCAAACGCGATTCTGGCTCTGGACCGCATCTATGCCGCCACGAAAGGAAGTCACTGGCCCCTTGATGGCAACCATGGCAGGAGATCTCGGCCTAGACCAATCTCGATGCATCAAGGTGGGAATATCCTCTTCAGCGACGGCCACGTGGTGTTTTGGGATGCGCTTCCCTCTGACCTCAAGGACAAAGACGGTGTTGTAAGAGTGTTAAGTCCCTGACATGGCTGGTCACCAAAAGAGTTGCCGCACCCGGTTGAATCTGCGATAAACCACCGCACTTGGAGGACGGTGTTTTGCTGAATCTAGGGTACGATTTCAATAATTTAATGGCGGAACGTGTCGGCGAGCACGGCGTCACCGACGCAGAACTCCGCGCCCTCGGCCCCAAACTCGCTGCAGCTGCCGATGCGGTGGAGAAGGGGTTGCTCGGTTTTCGCAAACTGCCGCACGATACGAAGCTCGCCGATGAGGTGGCCGGTCTCGCTGGCAAAATCCAGGCGCGTTGCGACAATTTCATTGTCGTTGGAATTGGCGGTTCGGCGCTGGGCAACCTTGCGCTCCACAGCGCGCTCAATCATCCCGAATACAACCAACTACTTCGTCCGCCGCGGCGCGGCCC
This sequence comes from Verrucomicrobiia bacterium, assembly GCA_041476745.1. Lineage (GTDB taxonomy): Bacteria > Verrucomicrobiota > Verrucomicrobiia > Palsa-1439 > Palsa-1439 > Palsa-1439. The sequence continues at coordinate 3,089 of JBGOTY010000342.1, forward strand.
GCGCCTGTTCGTGGCGGACAACGTTGACCCCGACCGCATCGCCGCGCTGTTGGAGGTCGTCGATCTCGATAAGACCGTTTTCAATGTGATCACCAGGTCCGGCAGCACGGCGGAAACCGTGGCCGAGTTTCTCGTGTTCCGCGACGCGCTGATCAAAAAACTCGGGCCGGAACGACACGTCGAACGCATCCTCATCACCACGGATCCGGAACGGGGCGAACTGCGGGAGATTGCGAAGCGGTTCGGTTACGCCTCGCTGCCGATTCCGTCCGACGTGGGTGGGCGCTTTTCGGTGTTCAGCGCCGTTGGCTTGCTGAGCGCGGCGGTCACGGGAATCGACATCCACAAATTGTTGAAGGGCGCCGCGGAAATGGATGCGCTCTGTCGGAAATCGAAGAAGTTGTGGGAGAATCCCGCGCTCACGGGCGCGGCCCTGCATTACTTGATGGACAAGGCCAAGGGCAAGAACATCCAGGTGATGATGCCCTACACGCACGCGTTGCGAGACGTGGCCGATTGGTTCCGCCAACTCTGGGCCGAGAGCCTTGGCAAGCGGGTAGACCGGGCGGGCAAGACCGTGCATGCCGGCCAGACGCCCGAGAAAGCGCTGGGCGTGACCGATCAGCACTCGGTCCTGCAGCTTTACCTCGAAGGGCCGTTCGACAAAGTCGTGACCTTCCTGACTGTGGAAGAATTCAACACCACGGTTTCGATTCCGCCGGCGTTCCCTAATTTCGAG
>JBGOTY010000343.1:0-3775 GCA_041476745.1 Verrucomicrobiia bacterium
CCGTAAGTGGCGGCAGCGAAGCGGTCACCCTCACCCAGAAATACCAGTTGGCCGTGATTTTTGGCGGGATGGTAACAGCCTTCGTCGTCTTGCTGGCCAGGTTGCCGTCGAACCTCTCGCTGTTCGACGCCCTGACCGTGGCCGGTGGATTCAACAAACTCCACGCGGTGGATTTCTCACTCAATGTTATGCAGCGCTACACGTTCTGGTCCGGCTTGCTGGGCGGCCTCTTCCTGTCCCTCTCGTACTTCGGCACCGACCAGTCCCAGGTGCAGCGCTATCTCTCGGGCGCGTCGTTACGCGAGAGCCGACTCGGCCTGATGTTCAATGCCGTCTTCAAAATCCCCATGCAGTTCTTCATCCTGCTGCTGGGCGTCCTCGTCTTTGTCTTTTACCAGTTCGAGCGACCGCCGGTTTTCTTTAACCAGGCCGCTTGGAACTCAGGTGTCAAGAATGACTCGGGTGAACGGCTACGTTCCCTGGAGCAAAGATTTGCCGCGATCCACGTCGAGAAGGAGCGACTGATTCACGCGTGGCTCGACGCTCGGCACGCTGGCAACCTCAAAGCCGAGGCCCAGGCCCGTATCCAGGCGCAGGCGGCGCTTGATCGCAGCGAGGCCCTGCGCACCGAGGCCAGGACAACCCTGCTGACCGTGGATCCCGGGGCAAAAAGTAACGACACTGATTACGTGTTCATCACCTTCGTGCTCCATCAACTGCCGCACGGAGTGATTGGGTTGCTGGTGGCCGCCTTCTTCGCCGCCGCCTTATCGTCGAAAGCCGCCGAACTCAATGCGCTTGGCTCAACGACCACCATCGATTTCTATCGGCACATCATCAAGCGCGACGCGACCGACGCGCACTATGTCGCCGCCTCAAAGTGGTTCACCCTCCTCTGGGGTCTGATCGCGCTCGCTTTCGCTCTTTTTGCGAACCTGGTGGAGAACCTGATCCAGGCCGTCAATATCGTGGGGTCGGTTTTTTATGGCGTGGTGCTCGCGCTGTTCCTCGTGGCGTTTTTTCTGCGATGGGTCGGCGGCACCGCGATCTTCTGGGCGGCACTGGCGGCCCAGACGCTGGTTTTCGTCCTCTATTTTTCGCTTGGCATCAGCTATCTTTGGTACAACTTTATCGGCTGCGCCGCCTGCGTGCTGTTCAGCCTGCTCATCCAGGCCGCACTCGGTCCCACAAACCCGCCGGCAAAAGCCTTCGCTGCGTCATGACCACCGCGCACGTCATTTGCTTCGGCCAGCAGCCGTGCGGATTTTTCCCAAAGCGATTCCTGGTTGCAAAGATCCAGACAGCCCGGCGGCTGCAAGCCGAGATCGGCGGCGAGATTGTGTTCTTCTACCACGACAGCGACCACGATCCCCGCGAGACCAGGACTATCCTGTGCCACCGCAAGACCGGTGAACGGGCACAGCTTAACTTCACCTTCGAGAACAGACTGCAACGAAAATTCTCCCCGCTCCACCTCAAACGCATTCCCGCCGACTGGCACGCCAGGACCGCACTCCAATTGCCCAATTACGTCGAGCGCCGATCCATTGAGGCATTCCAGCAGACTTCCGCTAGGAATGCGGCTGACTTTTGTCTGGAGATGTATCGCCGATTGGGCCTGCTCGACGGCGTCCGCGTGGCGCGCTCAAGCGAGCCTTCATTCCGGCGCGCGGCGTGCGACGTTGAGGAATTCTTCGTCGATGTGCCTCACGAGGGCGAAATCGTGCGCGCCCGTTGTTCCGGCGGCGCTTTCACACTGCACGAGGGCGGAGATCGTTTCGTGAAACTGCCAACGACAACTTTCACCAAGGAGCAAGTCAGTCCGTCGCGCGACACCCGCCTCCGTTGGATGCAATCCGTCCTGCACTGCACCCACTACGTCTCCGGTGCCAGTGAACAAGCCTACCTGCATCCGAAAGAAACGCCGGAGATTACCTTTGTAAATCGTGATACAATTGACCGTTCCGATGAAGCCTATACCGAAATCCCGTCGTGAACCGGCGCCAGTGAACCGGGCCGCGCGTCGCTTTTGATTTACCATGACGACCGGACGTCCACTAAAGATCGGTATCACGTGTTACCCATCAGTGGGCGGGAGCGGTATCCTCGCCACCGCCTTGGGTGAGGAATTGGCCCGGCGCGGCCACGAGGTGCATTTCATCAGTTACGAGCGTCCATTCCGTTTGCCGTTGGACGTACCCCGCCTGCATTTCCACCCGGTGATCATCAACGATTACGATCTGTTCAAGTACCCCGATTACACCCTGCCGCTTTCCGTCAAGATGGCGGAGGTCAGCCACGACCACCGGTTGGATGTGCTCCACGTTCATTACGCCGTGCCCCACGCGACGGCGGCCATTCTCGCGCGGTCGATGCTTCCGCGGGAGCAACAGCCGCGCGTGGTCACCACGCTGCATGGGACAGACACCACGTTGCTGGGCCGCGATCCGGGGTACGGACCAGCGATCCGCCACGCTCTCGCCTGCTCGGATGCCGTCACGACGGTGTCCGCTTTTCTGCAACGGGAGACCCAGCGGTTGCTCGCGGTGGAAAGGCCGATTGACATCATCCACAATTTCTTCGCGCCCCGCCCGCCCCGCCGCTCGCGGGAAGAGGTGCGGCGCGATCTGGGCGTGCAAGACGAAGTGGTCGTGTTTCATTCATCCAATCTCCGGCCGTTGAAACGCATTGATTTATTGCTCGAAACAGTCGCGCGCATTCGCCCGAAGGACTCGTTCAAGCTGGTCATCCTCGCCGGCGGGGATTTCACACCATTCGTCGACGATGTGCGACGGCTCGGCCTTGAAGACCGGGTTGTCGTGCGCGAACGGGTCAATGAAATCGAAGACTATCTGCAGGCCGCAGACCTTGGATTGTTCACGTCTGATACGGAGAGCTTTTGCTTGAGCATTCTTGAGGCGATGTGCTTTGCCTGTCCCAGCATCGCCCGACGCGTGGGCGGCATTCCGGAGGTGGTCGAAGACGGCGTGACTGGACTGCTGGTGTCCTCAGGAGACGCCGATACCCTTGCTCGGGCAGTCGAGAGTTTGATCGAAGACCCAATCCGCCGGTCCGCACTGGGCCGCGCGGCACAAGACCGCGCCCGCGAACGGTTTTCCGCGGAGGTCATCGTGCCACGCTACGAAGCGCTCTATCGCCGCGTATGCCTGCAAAATCAAAGAACTTAGTGACTTTGGCACATGTCGTGAACCCACGTTGCACGCTCTCGTGACGGCAGACAACATCAGATCGGCTCGCTCTTCCCGGTTTGCCGCAGGCGCATATCTTCCGCGCGGGAAAAGAGGATCACCTCGATATCTGGGTTGAGCTTCTGCAAGCGCTGGAGCGCCTACCCACGGCATGCAAGGCTCTTGGAAGCGGCCATCTTACTCCGCGCGAATTGTGCTCTTACTTCGTCACTCAAGTTCGGGAGATTCAGGAGTTGCGGACCGGCGCTTCGGTCGTAGAGGCCGCTCGGCTTTCAACAGATCGTGTTGCCAGCGCGGGCAAGACTTGGCGGATGGTTTGGAGCGCCTCTTGTGCCCGCAGAGGTTTGTGAATGTAGGCATCAATTGGATAGCGCTTCATAATTTGCCGCAGGCGCATTTCTTCCGCGCCGGAAAAGAGGATCACCTTGATATCTGGATTGAGCTTCCGCAAGTGCTGGACGGCCTCGCCGCCATCCATCGAAGGCATGAAGTAGTCTATGATCACCAGATCGATGGAATCCTTTGCCCGAGCGTACCTTTCCAGAGCCTTGACGGGACTCAACGCG
>JBGOTY010000344.1:0-3773 GCA_041476745.1 Verrucomicrobiia bacterium
ACTCAAGGCGATCACCGAATCGATGGTATTAAATTTAATTGCTCGTCGAACGGACGCTTCATCCTTCTGCAATTGCCGACTTTGCACAAGCGCCGAATGGAGATACAGGTTGTGCGGCATCACTGTCGCACCGATGATGCCGATCGCTACGTAGATCATTCCAGTTTGCCGGAAGCTCGGGGAAATAAGCGCGAGCCCCATTTCCGCAAAGCTCGGCTGAGTCGGCGGGAGAACAAAAATCTCGATGAAGTAACACGCGCCCATCGTTGCCACCAAGAGCAGGACAACCGCTTCAATCGTGCGCATCCCAAACCGCTGCAAGGCCAATAAGAGCAATACGTCCAAACCAGTGATGATGACCGCCCACAACAGCGGGATATGAAACAGAAGATTCAGCGCCACAGCGCTGCCAAGCACCTCGGCCAAATCGCAAGCGCCGATGGCGACCTCGCACAAGAGCCAGTTCGGCCACCGGGTCCAGCGTGGGTACCAGTCGCGGCAGCATTGCGCCAGGTCCTTGCCGGTCACCACCCCCAGGCGCGCGGAAATTACCTGCATGAAGATCGCCATCAGGCTCGCCAGGCCCACCACCCACAACAGCCCGTACTTGAACTGGGCCCCGCCCTGGAGGTCAGTGCCCCAGTTGCCCGGGTCCATGTACCCGACACTCACCAGCAGCGCGGGCCCGACAAACGCCCGCCACTGCCGCCAGAAACCCGCGCCGTGGTGCGGCACCGCCACCGTACCGTGCATTCCCTCCAGCGACCGGTGGCTGCCGTGAGGCGTGTCGCCACCTTCACCCTTCGCTGACACCGGTGCGTCGGCGGGTGCGTTGCCATCGGCCTGCCGATCCGCGTTCTTCATCGTTGGACTCTTACCGACCCATGAACTTAGTCATGCCTAACTTTATTAGGTTGGACTATATATCATTTCCGCGGCTTGTCAAACAGTATTCTCGCGGCTCGTCAACCGCGGACGCGACGCTTCGCAACTTGCCACCACCCCACCACCCTGCTATGCTGCCAACCAAGGAGATTCCACATGGTATCACTATCTGGTCTGGCTGGTTTGGTTGTTCTGGTGTTGGATATCATCGCGATCCTGGATTGCCTCAAGAGCAACGCGGATATGGTCAGAAAGCTTCTGTGGATTCTCGTGATCCTCTTGCTTCCCCTCATCGGTATGCTTCTGTATTTCCTGCTCGCCCGCAGGAAATAAGCCGCGCAGATTGGTGCGGTTCTGCACTTGCTGTTCACTGACGGCAGAATCTCCCGTTGATTTCTATGGCGGATTCCAGTTAATTCCCTGAAACTTTGCGTCGTGAGCGAGCCGACTCCATCATCGGAACGTGCTGAACCGACGATTGCGACCGTGCCCGCCGACACCGTGCCGCTGTCGTGGCGCGTCGTGACGGGCGGAATCAGTTGGCGGAAAACTTTCGCCGCCTTTCGCCACCGCAACTATCGCCTCTTTTTTGGCGGGCAACTTGTGTCCGTCATCGGCACCTGGATGCAACAGGTGGCTGTGGGCTGGCTCGTGTACCAACTCAGCAATTCGGCGTTCACCCTCGGCGCCGTGCGCTTCGCCTCCGCCATTCCCGTCACCCTTCTGGCGCTGGTGGGCGGCGCGATGGCCGACCGCATCGAGAAACGCCGCATCGTAATCGCGACGGAAAGCACGGCCATGGTGCTCGCATTCATACTCGCGGCACTCGTGTACTTTGGCGTCATCAAGATCTGGCAAATCGCGCTCCTGAGTCTGCTGGAAGGAATCACCGACGCCTTCGATATTCCGACCCGACAGAGTTTCGTGGTCGAGATGGTCGGCAAGGACGACCTGATGAACGCCATCGCGCTGAATTCATCGCTCTTCAACGGCGCGCGCGTATTCGGTCCGGCCATCGCGGGCATCTTGATCGGCGTGGTTGGCATGACGGGTTGCTTCTTCCTGAACGGAGTGTCGTACCTGGCCGTCGTGGCCGCGTATTTGGCAATGCGCATGCCAGCAACACGGCCGCACGCCAGCCACAAACCGATGTGGCACGAAACAGTCGAAGCCTTCCGATACGTGCGCAGTCACCGTACCCTGCGCGCCGTTATCTCGCTCGTGACCGTCGTGAGCCTGTTTGGCTGGCCGTACAGCGTGCTGCTGCCGGTCTTCGCGCGGGACGTGCTCCACGTCGGCGTAAGCGGGTACGGCTACCTCATGGCCGCCAACGGCGTGGGCGCGCTCGTCGGCGCGCTGGCACTGGCTTCGCTCGGGGATACACCGCACAAACGGAAATTATTCTACGGCGGATTGTTTGGCTTCTGCATCATGCTCTGCGTCTTCGCGCTGTCACGAGTCTATTGGCTCTCGGCTGCGGCGCTGACAGGCTCCGGTTTCTTCATGATCATTTTCTTCGCGACCGCCAACACCGCCGTGCAAACACGTGTGCCCGACGAACTTCGCGGACGCGTCATGGGCATCTACTCGCTGGCCTTTATCGGGCTGACGCCGTTCGGCAGCCTCATCGCGGGTTCACTGGCCCACGTAACCAGCGCCTCGTTCACGGTCACGATGGGCGGCGTGACCTGCATGATTGCCGGGCTAATCGTCATGCGCATCATGACGCCGCAGCAACCGGCCGCCCCGGAAAGATCCTCGACGTAGCCTCGGCTACTTCCCCGGCTCCGGCGGTTTGTTCATCCCCGCCATCTTCTGCGAGAGGCCCGCGTTGAATTTCTCATACTGGTCGCTGTCCACCGTGAACTCTCCGCGCATGTAGTTGGAGCCCTTCCAATTCCAGTTCTGTTCCGCGTCGTTGTACACCAGCTTCGTCGTCTCGCCCTGCAGGTATTCATGATGGATCGGGTCCGCGCCCGGTGGGTTGACAATCTTCGGGTGCCCGCCGAGGCCGCCTTCGATGAGATGCCCCTCGATGGTACTGTACCCGCCCACGGTGACCTTGTTGTCCTTGCCTTCCGCCACCCGGGTGATCGGAACGTACTGAATCTTTGTCTTTCCCGACGCCGAGAACGGCAGCACGGCCTTGCCGATCATCTCCAGCGCCTCGCGTTGCACCGGCGTGGCCTTCTCGTCGATGTAGAGATACGAGAAGTTCCACTTCCCGAACGATTCCATCATCGTTTGGTTGTCGGGACTCTGGCCAAAATGGCTGATCGCCAGGCCGTCGAGCTTCACCTTGCCGTAGTGGCCCTTGCTGATGAACAACACCTGCATGCCACCGCAATTCATCCGGCTCGGCAGCGAGTTGAACCAGCACGGGCAGGCCGCGTTGCAACTGCATGCCTCTTCGAGTTGCCCGCTGATTTTCCAGGGAACCTTCTTCGCCGCCGCCGTGCCGTCGCCCAGCACGCGCGTACCGGCGCCAAGCGATAGAAGAATCATGGGGAGAACAGCCGAGACGATGGAGACAATGTGTTTGCACATACACACTCCTTTTTTTTGAGGTTTGACCCGCTTTCACGCACGCCGCTTCCCAGCGTGCCGCCATCAACGCTTGCATTATAGCGTTCGCCCACGCGAAAGCCAACTCCGATTCGACCGGACGTCTCCTAATCATCCAGCAACTTAGGGTTTGATTCTCCTCTCCCCTCACGGCATCATGCGTACGGAAGTGTAGGTGAGGTGTATGATTGCTCTACTCATACCGACGGGCTCTGATCACGACCGCACTAGTATTCCCACAGCCACCCTGTCTCTCATCGCCGTCAACGTCGCCATCTACTTCGTCTCGAACCTCCTGAATTACCACCAGATTGCCCAGACAT
>JBGOTY010000345.1:0-3771 GCA_041476745.1 Verrucomicrobiia bacterium
AGGTCGAGCCGATGCACGCCGAGATCGATGATCGGTCCGCCGCCCGCCAGTGCTTTTTGTCCGAACCAACCGCCAAAACCCGGCATCCCGCGCCGGCGATGCCAGATCGTGCGGGCGAAGTAGATATCGCCGAGCGCGCCCGCGTCGACTTGCGCCTTCAGGGCCCAGGACGGCGCCGTGAAGCGGTAGGAAAAATTGATCATCAGCCGCTTCCCCGCGCGCCGCGCCGCGTCCAACATGGCGCGTGCTTCCACGGTGTTCATCGCCATCGGCTTCTCACAGAGCACATGGCAACCGGCTTCCAGGGCCGCGATCGTGAGCGGTTTATGGAATTTGTTCGGCGTGCAAACGCTCACAATGTCGAGCTTCTCCTGCGAAAACATTTCCTGCGCGTCGCGGTAACGGTGCGAGATCTTGTACTCGTCGCCCGACACTTTCAGGCGTGTTTCGTCAAGGTCGGCGATGGCGACGACCTCCGCGTTCGGGTGCGATTGATAACCGCGAATGTGGCTCCGCCCGATGCCCAGACCAATGATGCCGATGCGAAGTTTGTTCACTGCCGCACTCCCGCGCGGCCAAACTGCACCGCTTTCTTTTGGATGGGTTCCAGCGCGGGCGAGTTCGGCGCCTTGTCGGTCGCCATCGTTACGCGGCGGCGCGCCCAACGACAAGCGTTGGCGATCACCCGGATCACGTTCGCGTCATGATACGTCGGGTACGTCTCGTGGCCGGGACGGAAGTAGAAGACGCGGCCATTGCCGCGATCCCAACAACAACCGCTGCGGAAAACCTCGCCGCCTTCAAACCACGAAACAAAGATGAGCTTGTCAGGTTCGGGAACGTCGAAGCGCTCGCCGTACATCTCTTCGTAGGGCAGTTCAAAGTATTCGCCCAAACCCTCCGTGATGGGATGACCGGGCGCCAGGTTCCAGAAGCGCTCCTTCTCGTCGGCCTCGCGCCACTTCAGCGAGCAGTTTGTCCCCATCAATGCGCGGAAAATCTTGGAATAATGCGCAGAGTGCAGCACGACCAATCCCATCCCCGCCAGCACCTGCTGTTGCACGCGCTTGACCACGTCATCCTTCACGTCCCCGTGCGCCACGTGCCCCCACCAAATCAGCACATCGGTCTCTTTCAGCACGGTCTCCGTCAATCCATGCTCCGGCTCGTCGAGGGTCGCCGTCCGGCACGCCAAATCCTTTGACGCCGACAAACCCTTGGCAATCGTCATGTGCATGCCCTCGGGATACACCTTCTTCACCGCCTCGTTCTTGCGCTCGTGGCGGAATTCATTCCAAATCGTGACGCAAATCTTGGTGCTCATGTAGCGGCCTCAATAACAAAACCGTTGCCCAGACGCGAGCGTTTCATGCCCGCACGACCAGATTTCCCTGATGCATGGCAGTGGCAAACAGACCGGGCGTCGTGCCGCGATTACTCATGGCGCCTGACGATGAGCGTGGCATTATGGCCGCCGAAACCGAGTGAATTATTCAGGCAGACTTCGACCGTCATCGGTCGGGCCTTGTTGGGCACGTAGTCGAGGTCGCAATCGGGGTCGGGATTCTCGTAGTTGATGGTCGGCGGAACGATGCCGTCGCGAATGGCCAGCGCGCAGACGGCGGTTTCGACCGCACCCGCGGCGCCGAGAAGATGACCGGTCATCGACTTGGTGGAACTGACTGCCAACTTCTTCGCGTGCGCGCCGAAGACCTTCTTGATCGCCTGCGTTTCGCACTTGTCACCGACGGGCGTCGAGGTGCCGTGGGCATTGATGTAATCGACCTGTTCGGGGTTAAGCTTTGCGTGCCGCAGGGCCATCGCCATCGAACGCGCGGCGCCTTCGCCTTCGGGAGCGGGCGCGCTCATATGGTAGGCGTCACCCGTAATGCCGTAGCCGACAACTTCACAATATATTTTCGCATGACGTTTGCGGGCATGTTCGAGCGATTCGAGTATGCACACGCCAGCGCCTTCCCCCATCACAAAGCCGTCGCGCTGGGCGTCGAACGGCCGGCTGGCGCGTTCCGGTTCACTATTGCGGGTGCTCAAGGCTTTCATGGCGCAAAAACCCGCATACCCCATTTGCGTAATGGCGGCCTCGCTACCGCCGGCGATCATGATATCGGCATCATTGTGAACGATCGCCCGCGCCGCTTCCCCCAGTGCATGCGTCGCGGTGGCGCAGGCGGAAACGACGGCGAGGTTCGGCCCTTTCGCGCCGAGCAACATCGACACATAGCCGCTGGCCATGTTGACGATAAGCATCGGGATCATGAACGGCGACACCCGCCCGGGGCCTTTGCGGATGAGGGTCCCCACCTGGTCTTCAATGGTTTCCATGCCGCCGATGCCGGAGCCGATGAGCACGCCAACGCGGTTGGCGTCCTCCTTGGCCATGTCGATGCCCGAATCCACCATCGCCTTCTTGGCGGCCCCGACGGCGTACTGGACGAACCGGTCGGTGCGCCGCGCCTCCTTGATGGGCATGAATTCTTCCGGCTTAAAGTCCCGGACTTCGCCGCCGAACTTGCAGTCGTATTCCGCGGTATCGAAGCGGGTAACGAGTGAAATGCCGCTCTTGCCGGCGAGCAGGTTTTGCCAAAACAACTCCAACTCACTGCTCAGCGGCGTGAGGACCCCAATGCCCGTGATGACAACGCGTCGTTCGCTCATGGCTTGTCAGAATCAGGAAAAATTGGGGCCTAAAGTGTGAAATTGCAACTCACTTCATGCCCCGCAATTCTACGGCCCTCTTTCGTCCCCGTACTTCCGGAACGCCGGGCGCTATCGAGCGGATTACTTCTCGCCGCGCTCCTCGATGTATTTGACCACGTCGCCGACGGTCTGGAGTTTCTCCGCGTCTTCGTCGGGAATCTCCGCGCCAAACTCCTCTTCAAAGGCCATGACCAATTCGACGGTATCGAGGGAGTCGGCGCCCAAATCTTCAATGAACTTCGCCTCGGGCGTCACTTGATCGGGATTGACGCCGAGTTGTTCGACAATAATCTCCTTCACGCGGTCTGCTACGGATTTCTCTGCCATTTGCTCCTCCTGGTTCAAAACGTTCGTTTGTTTATGCGAAAACTTGCTCTGTTGTCAAAGTTTTGTTTGCGCTCGCTTGCCCCTTTTACATCACATCGCCAGGCCACCGTCCACCGTGACGACCTGTCCGGTCATATACGCCGCCAGATCGCTGGCCAGGAACAGGACCACGTTGGCCACGTCCTCGGCTGTGCCCAACCGCCCCAGTGCAATCCGCGTCTTCAACACCTCCCGCGCCGGTTCCCCCAGCGCGCTCGTCATCTCGGTCACAATGAAGCCCGGCGCCACGGCATTCGCGGTGATGCCACGGGATGCCAGCTCACGGGCCACCGATTTCGTGAATCCAATGAGACCCGCTTTGGACGCGGCATAGTTAGATTGGCCCGCATTGCCTGTCAACCCAATAATTGACGTGATATTGATGATCCGGCCGCTGCGCTGCTTCAGCATCCCCCGACTGAGCGACTTGGTAAAATTGAATGCACCCTTCAGGTTCGTATTGAGCACCGTGTCCCAGTCGTCATCGGTCATCCGCAACAGCAACTGATCGCGCGTGACGCCCGCATTGTTCACCAGCACGTCCACGCGCCCGAATTCCCTGAGAATCTTCTCGCAGGTCTCGGCCACCTGCGCACTGTTGGCCACGTCCACCGCGTAGGCCGTGGCTTTGCCGCCCGCCTTCGCAACCTCCGCCGCCGTCTCCTCAACATTCGCCAGCGTCCGCCC
>JBGOTY010000346.1:0-3754 GCA_041476745.1 Verrucomicrobiia bacterium
ACCCGAACTCAGCCAAGTGAGGTTGTGCACATCCGCGTCGATGACCCAGTCGGCGTTGTTGCCGCTTTCCGCGTGATCGGCATCAAAAAGAAAGCGCGCCGCATGCGCGTTTGCGGCGAGACAAACGAAAACCAAAATGATTGCCCTTTTCACCCTTTGCGATCTTTTTCTTGTAAAAATTAAGGCTATCATAGGCGTATCCCCTTGTAAAGCAGGGATTGGCGCAATTATGCGAAAAGTAAATGGATCAAGGCGCTGTTTCGGGCTGGTGTGGCGTGGAAAAACCACACGCAATTCGTGCGGATTGCCGCTCCCATTATTTTGGAAACATTCTTGCCTCCGCGCGCATCAGACCAGTAGACTCAGTGTTGGCGTGCCTTGGCCGAGCAAGACCCTGAAAGCGGGTGTAGCCTGTGACTCGATTAATGAAGTTTGCTCTGGGAATAGGGATGATGGTTTGTTTGTCCGTCGCTACGCAGGCGGCCTCGACAAATCCAGCCGGCGCAGACAACGTGCCGGTGTCCCAGCGGATCCAGAAATATTGCGACCCCGTTTGCGAACTGCAGGCGCAAGACGGAGCGTTCTCCCTGCTGATCGAGGCTTACCGTCAGTTTCAGAGTCGACAGATCGAACTCAATTACGAGTCGCGCCTGAAAGCAGCCGCCCATCTCGGCCAGGACCCCGACTCGCTCGTCATTGGCACGACGCTCACCAGCGTGCAGACGATGCGGGCCTGGATCGAAGCCCTTGCCGAGAAAGAACGTGACTTGCGACTGGAGCAACTCCAGACCCGCGTCGCGAATTTTACCACCGTTTATCACTGTGCGCGCAAAGCCGACGAAATAGCCGTCGAGCAACCGGTCGCCAGCAAGGTGAACACCCGGGCCGCCGCCCGGCAGCTGATGACCTGGCGTCTGTTGACCCTCGGTTCACCCGCCCGGGCGAACTTCCAGGCCGTTGCATCAAGGCCGGCCGCCGACATCTTCCTGGACTCCGCGCCCGCCGACATCTGGCCGGAACAGTTGGTCGGCCCCTGCGAGGAAACGCCGACCTCCGCCACGATGCCCGACCAGGTGCATTAGGTATCGGTGGTTGAGGCACAACCTGCGCCAGCCATTGACAGATCCTTGACCCTTCCAATAGGATTGACGGTGTTCCGATGCGTGGCCGTTACCATACAACAGGAGGTGGATGATGCGCCGCTACCACAGTGTTTTGTTGGTTCTTACCGTCTTCCTTGCTGGACTCGCAACTCGTCCCGCCGCCGCGCGCGATCTGAAGTTCGGGTTTACCCCTGTCCTGGGCGAGGCGGAAATGCGCACCGAGTTCGACCCGCTCACGACCTACCTTTCTGATGCCATCGGGCAGAAGGTCGTCCTGTACGTCGCCAAGGACTACGGCGACCTTCGCACGCAAATGGAGGCCGGAGCGGTGGACATCGGAAGCTTCTCTCCCTTCGCCTACGTAGATGCGACGCGGGGCGGAAAAATCCGGATTATCGCCCAGTCCATCATCGACGGCACCGCCACCTATCGCGGCATCATCGTAGCGCGCAAGGACAGCGGGCTGAAAACGGTGGCGGACCTGCAGGGGAAACGGTTTGCCTTTGTGGATCCAAAGTCGGCGTCAGGCTATGTCTACCCGCGCGCCATGCTCATTGAAAAGGGTTTCGACCCCAAAAGTTACTTCAGGGAAACCATTTTCGCGGGCGACCATAACAAGGTGATTGCCGCCGTCCTGGAAGGTCGGACGGATGCGGGAGCTATTTACGAAGGCGCCCTCGCGGTCGCCAGGGCCAACGGTGTGCCGACCGAAAACCTGCTGACACTGGCCAGTACCGACCCGATTCCCCACGATGCCATCGCGGTCCGAACCGGACTCGATGAGGCGCTCGCGAGGAAAATCCAAACGGCATTGGTGGACATGGACAAGTCCGAAGCCGGCCGCCGGGTCATCGCCAACAGCAAGAAGAAGCTGACCGGCCACGTGATCGCCGAGGACAGCCTGTTCGACGTGGTCCGGCGCACCGCCAAGACCGCCGGCCTGTAGGTGCTCACCGAGACATCTCCTTCACCGTCGCCTCGAACGAGGCCGGCAAGGCCACGAAAGCCCTGCAGCCCATCGTCAAGGAAATCGGCGCGCGGGAGGCCACTTCCACCGCAACGGAAATCGCCGAGCCGCCCGCGCTGTTCACGACGCGTTCGAGTTGGGCAAAAGTTAGCCGATCCCCTACCCGCCCCATCATGCCGAGTTTGTCACTGAGAATTTGAGACTTGTTGGGGAATCTCCACGTTCCTAAACTGTCGACCGTGAACCGACGCGAGTTTTTGAGACAGATCGCAGCAGCTACTGGATGCGTTGCCGGGGGCATTTTGACAGGTTGCGCACACGTGGGTGCTCTAGCGACAAGACTAGCTGGCCGGGGCGTGTCGATCGTGTTCGACCCCAGTGACTCGATTGCGTCCGCGAAACCAACGCAATGGGCCATGGAACAACTGCGGCAATCGCTGGTCGGACGGGGTTTCGCTGTTCGGACATGTAAACGATTGGACGAAGCCGACCCGGGCGATGTCTGCATTGTCGCGGCGGGCAGAACTTCCTCCATGACGCGCGATGTTGGTGTCCTTCCGCCAGCCGACGCCGAGGCGTTGGCCATTGCTCCCGGAAGGTTGGGTCGACGGGAGGTGTTGCTTGCCAGCGGCAGCGACGTCCGCGGGCTGGTGTACGCGCTGACCGAGATCGCCGATGCCGTCGCACTGCCCGACGATCCATGGCCGGCGCTACGTCCGGTCAAACACATCATTGAGCGCCCCGCCAACGCCGTCCGCAGTGTCATGCGGCTGTTCGCGAGCGATGTCGAAGACAAGGCCTGGTTCAACGACCGCGACTTCTGGCAGCGATATCTCTCGATGCTCGCGGCCGAGCGGTTCAACCGTTTCAATCTCGCCCTCGGCTTGGGCTACGACTTTGCGACCAATCTCCGCGATACGTATTTCTATTTTGCCTATCCGTTTCTAGTGTCGGTGCCCGGTTATGATGTTCGCGCGACGAATCTGCCGGACGCGGAACGGGACCGGAACCTGGAAATGCTCCGGTTCATCAGCGACGAGGCCGCCGCTCGCGGGCTCCAGTTCCAATTGGGCCTGTGGACCCATGCATACCGGTGGACCAACAGTCCTAACGTCAACCACGTTATTGAAGGGCTTACGCCGCAGACGCAGGCACCGTATTGTCGCGATGCACTGGCTTTGCTGCTGAAGGAATGTCCGAACGTCACGGGCGTAACGTTCCGCATCCACGGCGAAAGCGGCGTGGCCGAAGGCAACTATGACCTGTGGAAAACGATCTTTGACGGCTGTGTCCGCAGCGGGCGACGCGTTGAGATCGACATGCATGCCAAGGGCATGGATCAAGGCATGATCGACGCCGCGATGGGGACGGGTCTACCGGTCACGATCTCCCCGAAGTTCTGGGCCGAACACATGGGGTTGCCCTACCACCAGGCGGCGATTCGCGCCACCGAATTACCGACACGGGAACGAGGCGGCGGGTTGTTTGCCCAGAGTGAGGGTGCGCGCAGTTTCCTACGCTACGGCTACGGCGACCTGCTGACGGAAGATCGACGGTTCGGCATCGTCCACCGCATCTGGCCCGGAACACAGCGTGTGTTGCTTTGGGGTGATCCGACATTCGCGGCCGCCTACGGACGCGCCTTCGGGTTCTGCGGAAGTTTGGGGTGCGAGATTTTCGATCC
>JBGOTY010000347.1:0-3714 GCA_041476745.1 Verrucomicrobiia bacterium
GTAGGTGACGAAATCGTAGAGCCACACGCCCCATAGCACCCACGGCAGCGAGAACGGTTGCGCCGTGAAGACGAAAGTGACGAGCACGCCGTAGATTGTGAGTTCAATCTTTTTGCGCGTCGGCAACTCGTGCAGCACGAGCCGCCGTTCCGCCACGGCCATTTTGAAGCGCAACTCGAAGACCTTTGCCGCGAGCCCCAGCGGCATGGCCGCGACAATTACCAGCACCACGCCCAACCAGTTCCAACCGTGCACGCCAATCCACAGTAGTTGCGCAAGGTTGAGGAGTGCGATGATCACGAACGCCACATTCATCCAACGCCGCCGCGTGCGATCGTGCTCGGCCTCGCTCGGATCGTGCATGCGCGTCGCGCCATGCATGCCGCCAGGCGCGGCGTCCGATGGGCGAGGGGATGGATTCATGGTTGGCGCGGATGATAGCGGGGCATACTATGGACGTAAACAAGAACCCAACCCGACAGCCTGTAGCCTGGCCCGTGAGTCAGCAACCCGACATTCGAAAACAGCCGTGGATCGAGCCGCGTGACCGCTTCGCCGAATTCGCGGCGAAACCGCACGCTGTCTGGCTCGATACCGCTACCGGCGCGACCGGTTATTCGATTCTTGCCGCCGCGCCTTCGAAGATTGTCCGTTCGAAGGGAAACCACACTGACATCATCACGCCGGCGGGCACGACGGGTGTGAAAGGTAATCCTTTCGATATCCTGGGTGAACAACTCGCGCTCCATCATCACGGCGTCTCCGCTGATTTCCCTCTCGGGGCGGCCATTGGCTATTTCGGGTACGACCTGAAGAATTTCGTCGAGAAGCTTCCGTCCAAAGCTGTGGATGACATTGGCCTACCGGATTGCTGGTTCGGTTTTTATGACAATCTGCTGGTTTTTGACCACACAAAAAGGGAGGTCTGGGAAATCGTCAGTGGATCCGGTTCCTGTCGAACATCGAGGCCCCCTGTGCCAACTTCATTGCCGCACGAGCTTCCCTCCAATTTCACGCGCGACTCCTATCGCGCCGCAATTCTCCGTGCGAAGCAATACATCGCGGCGGGTGACATCTATCAAGTCAACCTTTCGCAGCGGTTCCAGTGCGAAGTGGACGCTTCACCACCGGAGCTTTACCGGGCACTCCGCGAATCGAATCCCGCGCCGTATTGTGCGTACCTCGACATCGGCGAGGCCCAGATTCTCTCCAGCTCGCCGGAATGCTTTTTGAACATCCGCGACCGCCACGTGGTCACGCGTCCCATCAAGGGCACACGTCCACGTGGCGTAACAACGGAAGAAGATGCGCGCGTCGCCGCCGAGTTGCTCGCCTCGCCGAAGGACAATGCCGAACTGGTGATGATCACGGACCTGGAGCGCAACGACCTCGGGCGCGTGTGCGAATTTGGCAGCGTGCGCGTGAGCGAGTTGGTGCGCGTCGAGACCTACGCCACCGTGCACCATCTGGTCTCGACCGTCGAAGGACGGCTGCGAAATGACGTGAATCCCGTCGATTGCGTGCGCGCGTGTTTCCCCGGCGGTTCCATCACCGGTGCCCCGAAAATCCGCGCGATGGAGATCATCGATGAGCTGGAGCCGCATGCGCGAGGGATATACACGGGAGCGATTGGTTTTCTCGGCTACAACGGCCTGACCCATCTGAACATCGCCATTCGCACCGTGGTGCAGCAGGGACGGGAATTGACATTTCACGCCGGTGGCGGCATCGTAATCGATAGCGAGCCTGATGCTGAATATGACGAGACGCTCGCAAAGGCGAGGGGGATACGCAATGCGATCGAACAGCTACGCGTTTGTTAATGGGCGATTCGTGCCCGAAGCTGAAGCCAGCGTGTCCATCTTCGATCGCGGTTTTCTCTACGGTGACGGCGTGTTCGAGACGATGCGCTTGTACGGTGGGCGGATTTTCCGGGCGCCGGAGCACATGGAACGGCTGTTTGCAGGACTGCGTGCACTGGGCATCGAGTCCGTGTTCTCGCCCGAGGAACTTCGCGCTGTCTGCCGTGCGCTGGCTGAAATGAATGGCGTGCGCGATGGCGTAGCGCGGGTCTATCGAACTCGCGATTCTACGATCATCACGGTGCGCGAGAACTCGCTCGGGCCGCGACCCTTGACGGCGATCGTCTCCACCCTGCGCGTGGATTCCCACCTCTCGCGGTACAAGACGGCCAACCGCCTGCCGTATATCCTCGCACAGGAACAGGCCGCCGTCGAAGGCGCGCAAGAAGCTGTCCTGTTGAATTCAGCGGGCCGGGTGGCCGAATTCGCCACCAGCAATCTTTTCGCGGTCAAGGACGGAAGACTTTTTACGCCGCCCTTGGAGGACGGTCCACTGCCGGGCATCACCCGGCACGCCGTGCTGGCACTCGCCGCCGATTTGCGCGTTCCTTTCAGTGAAACGGGTTTCGGCCCTGAGTTTCTTGAAACCGCTGATGAAGTCTTTGCCACCAACAGCCTGATTGAGATCGCTGCCGTAACCAACTGGGGACAGACTCAACAGGTGACACATCAGCTTCAGAAAGCCTACCGCGCGCTGGTCCGGGAAGAGTTGAGCGTCTAGAGAGCCTGTGTCAACGGCCCGCTTCTGACAGATTTCAGTAGGCGCGCGCTATGACGACGCGTTGGCTGGACGGTTCGCCGGTGAGAATGCAGCGGCCTTCGCCCTTTGCCTCGTCCGGTATCTGGTCGGTGAACGGAATGCAGCGGATGGTGGTCTCAAATTTGCGCGCCATCTCCTCTTCTTGTTCGTGGCTGCCGGCCCAATGGACCCAGGCAAAGCCGCCACCTTCCTTGGCGAAGAAATTCTCAAACTCTTCCATCGTGTTGATGACCCGCGACCGCTTGGTGCGGAAGACCCGGGCACGTTCGAACAGTTCGCGTTGCATCGTATCGAGCGTGGGCTTGATTGACGCAATTGCCTCGCCGCGGGGCACGAATGTCTTGCGTCGCTTGCGCAGTTCTTGCTCGGTTTCACCCTCTTTCTCCAGCACAAAGCGGCGAACGAGGCAGAGACTGCCTTTCTCCAAATCTTTCGGGCCGACTTCGATGCGGAGCGGCACGCCTTTGGCCTCCCACTCGTAATACTTTGCGCCAGGCATGATGCCGTCGCGGTCATCGAGTTTGACGGCGAGTCCCTGGGACTTGAGTTCGGCAACAACTTTGACGGCTTCCTCGAGGACGAGGGTTTTCTCCGTATCGTTCTTAAAGATTGGAATCACGACGACGTGAATCGGGGCGAGCTTCGGCGGCAACACGAGGCCGTTGTCATCGGAATGGGTCATGATGAGCGCGCCGACGAGGCGCGTGGAGACACCCCAACTCGTGGCGTACACGTATTCACGTTTGCCTTCTTTGCTGAGGAAGGTCACATCGCTGCTCTTGGCGAAATTCTGGCCGAGGTAGTGGCTCGTACCCATCTGGAGAGCTTTGCCGTCCTGCATCAGGCCCTCGATGCACAGCGTGTCCAACGCGCCCGCGAAGCGTTCACCGGGCGTCTTGCGCCCCTTGATGACGGGAACGGCGGCGACGTTCTCCGCGAAGTCCGCGTACACGTCGAGCATGCGCGCGGTTTCTTCCACCGCCTCGGCTTCGGTGGCGTGGGCGGTGTGGCCTTCCTGCCAGAGAAATTCGGTGGTACGAAGAAACAAGCGGGTGCGCAATTCCCAGCGGACGACGTTGGCCCACTGATTGA
>JBGOTY010000348.1:0-3713 GCA_041476745.1 Verrucomicrobiia bacterium
GACATGCTGAAGACGCTGGCGATTGCGCGCATCTATCTCGACAACATCGACCACATCAAAGCGTACTGGATTTTGATGGGCATGAAGCTCGCGCAGGTTTCGTTGAGCTATGGCGTGGACGACCTGGATGGCACCGTGATGGAGGAGAAAATTTACCACATGGCGGGCGCGAAGACCCCGCAGGAAATGGCGCGTGAAGAATTGGTGAAGGCCATTCGCGAAACGGGCCGTGAACCGGTGCAGCGCGACAGCCTGTATCGACCGGTGAAAGCAGACCGGGCGGGGCGCGGTGTCTCTACCGCAACGCCAGGTGTAACAGGCAGTGGCTTGGGGCCTGCCGAGACCGCCTATGCCGGCGCCAGCAACGAGGGAGGAGCGGCGTGAGCGTAGCGTTGCCGTGGCGGATCGGCAGCGTGCCCTATCTGAACGCGCGTCCACTCATTTACGGAATCGAAGACCAGGTCACGCTGTCCCCGCCGTCGCGGTTGGCGGATTTGATGTACCGCGGGCAGTTCGACGCGGGGCTGGTGCCGATTGCCGAAGTCATCCAGCACGACCGCTACGATGTTCTCGATGGGATTGCAATCGCCACGCGTGGACGGATTCAGAGTGTGTATCTGGTCCACCGCGAGCCGGTTGAGAAGCTGAAACGCGTGGCCGTGGACACGGCGTCGCGGACGTCGGCATGGCTGGTGCGCATCATTCTTCAATACGGCTACAACGTCACCCCGGAGTTCTATCCGCGGCCCGAAGGCGGGAAGTTGTCGGAGCACGAGGCGATGATGTTGATTGGCGACGAGGCGCTCTGGTACCGGACGCGGAACGGCTCACAACCGATCCTCGATCTTGGCGAAGCGTGGGTGGAATTGACCGGTTTACCGTTTGTATTTGCGGCGTGGGCCTTACAACGCGGGGTGGATGGAAAAGCGATCGGCGGCCCGCTGCGTGCTGCCAAGGCGCAGGGGCTTGCGAACATCGAGCGCATTGTGCAAGATGCCACGGAAGCGAGCCCGGAAGTTCACCGGGAATATCTGACGAAGAACCTGTCGTACGAGTTGGACGCGGCTGAGAAGCAGGGAATTCGGCGGTTCCAGCAGTACTTGAAGGAAATGCGGTTGGTGGACGGCTGTCATGATTTACGATACGTCGCTTGATACGATTCAAGGCAAGGTCTTCGACGACGTGCGGATCACACCCGCGGAAGCGGTGCGTCTCTATCACGCGCTGACGCTTCCGGAGTTGGGCGCGCTGGCGGACCTGGTGCGCGAGCGGAAACATCCGGAGCGCCGCGTCACCTACATCATTGACCGCAACATCAACTACACGAACGTCTGCGACGTGTATTGCACCTTCTGCGCGTTCATGCGCGAAGAGCGCGATGATGATTCCTATGTGCTCACACCCGAGCAGGTGGGCGAGAAGATCAAGGAGTTGGTGGCAATCGGTGGCGTCCAGATATTGATGCAAGGCGGCCATCATCCGAAGCTCGGTATCGATTACTATCTGAATCTGCTGCAGTACATTCGCCGTAATTTTCCCCAAGTGAACATCCACGGGTTCTCACCACCGGAGTTCAACCATTTTGCCGAGGTTTTCAAGATGCCCATTGAAGAAGTGATTCGCCGCTTCCGGGAAGCGGGACTGGGGTCCATCCCCGGCGGCGGCGGCGAAATCCTCGTCGACCGCGTGCGCCAGCGCATTGCGCCGTTGAAGTGCATGAGCGACGAGTGGCTGCGCGTGATGGAGATCGCCCACGGCTTCGGGTTGAACTCGTCGGCGACGATGATGTTTGGGCACGTCGAGACCATCGAAGACCGCGTCGAGCACCTGCTGCGTCTGCGCGATTTGCAGGATCGCACGCATGGGTTCACCGCCTACATTTGCTGGACGTTCCAGAGCGAGAACACCCGTCTGAAGGTGCCGACCGTCGGTTCGCATGAATACCTGCGGATGCAGGCGTTGTCGCGCATTTTCCTGGATAATTTCGCGAACGTGCAATCCAGTTGGGTGACCCAGGGACCGCAAATCGGGCAGGTCGCGCTGAAGTATGGCGCAAACGACTTTGGCAGCGTGATGATGGAGGAAAACGTCGTGTCGCAGGCCGGAGCCACGTTCCGCATTAACGAAGAAACGATGCAGCGGTTGATCCGGGAACTCGGGTACGAGCCGCATCGCCGCAATAATTGGTATCAATTGTTGAATTAAAAAGGGAGGCGGGTCCCATGGAAAAAATCAAAACGATTCTCTTGTTTGGTTCCCCCGGGAGCGGCAAAGGCACCCAGGGCAAACTGCTCGGCATATTGCCCGGCTTCCATCACCTCGCCTGTGGCAATGTCTTCCGCTCGATCGATCTCAACAGTGAGGTTGGGAAGGTCTTCCTGAAGTATTCGAGCAAGGGGGAGTTGGTTCCCGACGATTTCACGGTGCGTCTCTGGCGGGAGCACATCGACAAGCTCATTCACACCGGGGCCCTCAACCCCGCCAGCACGGTCCTCGTCCTGGATGGCATCCCGCGAAATGTTCATCAAGCGAAAATGCTCGATCAATACATCGAAGTGGTGAAATTAATCTGTCTGCGTGCGGTCCACAATCGCGACGAGATGATTCGCCGCCTTAAATCCCGCGCGCTGAAGGAAAACCGGCTCGACGATGCCAACGATCAAACGATTCGACATCGGCTGGATATTTACGACAAGGAATCGCGGCCCGTCCTGGCCCATTATCCGAAGGAGATCAGCGTGGACGTCAACGCACTGCAAACGCCCATTGAAGTCGCCCACGACATTCTCAGTGCCATTCTCGGCCGCCTCCAGGAGATGCGAGAAATTCCTCCGCCCCCGTCGACAGTCGCGGCAAGGAACTGAGAGCATAGGTGTTGTGCACAGCCGGTTGCCACCGTGAGAACGTGCGAAGGGTGGCCCTGTAGCACTTGTGTTTTCAGCTGGTGAGGGCCGTGGATTCTCGGTAGACTCATCCGATTCAGAGGGCGGACAGCAACCTATAACGTTAGCCGGTGTTTAACCGTGTGCTATCATGAGAAGCGTCGGGGATATTGTTCCGCTATGGAGCGGGACGAAAGCTCGGGATGGCTCCGATCAAATAGGATCCGGGCGAATTGGAAGGATATAAGAATGAAGACGGAAGCATGTTTGGTAATTGGTGCACTGATTTTGGCGACGACCGCGCCCGCCGGCCTGGCACAAACGCGAACGTTTCGCACCCCAGCGTCGCTGGAGGGTGTAATACAGGACACAGATCTCGCTCTGAAGCCCACGTACAACTTCGAAGGATTTATCGGGCGCGATTTGGTCAATCTCGCACTCGGCACGGCGTTGGGTACGTCACGGAGCAACGAAGTTCTGGCGATCGAATTCGCTTGCGACAGCGGCTCCGCCAATCTCGTCGTTTTTGACCGGACTGGCTCCAGCAATCTCGCCACCATCGCCACCAGCACGAGCATCGACGTCGTCCAACAGCAGGACAATGATTCCGCCGCATTCCCCAACCGCGAGCGATTTGTGATGCGGATGGATGTAGCGACGCTGGGCACCAGCTCAAACGGACTGGCCGGCGGCTTCCTGACCGTTGCGGGCCGGGTCTTTCTGAACCCGACGAACGGTTGCCCACGGGCCCTGCTGGTTGACACAGATCGTCGCCAGGACAAAGCCTGTGGTGACCCCACGGCCGTGAAAGACAGGGAAGACAAGGATCGC
>JBGOTY010000349.1:0-3700 GCA_041476745.1 Verrucomicrobiia bacterium
CTGACATATTCCGCGCAGGAAGGCCATCAACTCTGGCAGCTCAACGCCGTGAACGTGCCCGTAGGCATTGACGAGATCGCCGTCCGCAAGCGCCTGCTCGACGACTTCAACATCGAGATCGGGGCGGGTCTCGGTCCGTTGAAAGGCAAGGTCTGGCGCATCGGTTTAATGGGCGAAACCTCCACGATGGCCAACGTGCGGACGTTCCTTGGCGCCCTCGGTCAAATCTTTAACCAATCCGGCCGCAAAACCAACGTCGAGGCGGCCATCAGTGCCGCCGGCTAGGATACTAGCCAAGCCTCCCCCACTCCGAGACGCTTCGTGTTTGACCAGTTCTTATTGGGCAGGAACACGCGCGCGTGGACCCGGCCGCTCAGTTGCCGACAAGCGGGCCAGTTTTTCCGAAGCTGTCTCCCTGCGAACCAGCCGTGAGCGCTTCCCAGCCGGGGCCGCGGCCGGCTTTCCGAAGGGGATGATTTTTCCTGCGAGTGGTTCAGGCTCGTCAATCCCCATCGACTCAAGCGCCGCAGGCGGCGTGGCACCTTCCTGGGTTGCGTTCCGCCGACGTTTGGCAGCCCCGCTGGCGTAGGCGGCTTCTTGGACCGCGTGGGCGACGCGGCGGACAACCTGTTTGTCGAAGACACTGGGAATGATGTATTCCTCGTTCAGTTCGTCGTCGGAAACACAGGCGGCGATGGCATTGGCGGCCGCAACTTTCATCAGCTCGTTGATTTCGCGGGCCTGTGCGTCAAGGGCCCCGCGGAAAATGCCCGGAAATGCGAGGACATTGTTGATCTGGTTGGGGTAGTCGCTGCGGCCGGTGGCGATGATGCGCGCGTAGCGCGCCGCTTCTTCGGGCCTGATCTCCGGAACGGGGTTGGCCATCGCAAACACAATCGGATCTTTGGCCATGGTCTTCAGCGCGTGGACGGAAAACACTTTGGGGCCGCTGAGCCCGATAAACAGATGGGCGCCGCGCGCCGCATCCGTGATCTGGCCGTTGAGATTATCGGGGTTGGTGTTGACGGCCAACCACGCCTTGCTGAAATCGAGGCCGGGCAGCCGCTTCCTGCAGATGATGCCTTTGCGGTCGCAGCACACGATATTGCGCGCCCCGGCTGTTAGAAGAATTTTGGTGACCGCCACACCCGCCGCGCCGGCGCCGGCCACGACGATTCTGATATCGGGCAGGTTTCTGTTGACCAGTTTGAGCGCGTTGATGGTGGCCGCCAGTACCACAACGGCGGTCCCATGCTGGTCGTCGTGGAAAACCGGGATGTTCAGTTCCTTTTTCAGCTCCTCTTCGATCTGAAAACAGCGCTGGGCGCTGATGTCCTCAAGGTTGATGCCGCCGAACACCGGCGCGATCCAGCGCACCGCCAGTATGATTTCTTCCGGGTCCTGGGTCTGGAGGCAAATCGGGTAGGCATCGATGTCGGCGAATTCTTTGAACAACATCGCCTTGCCCTCCATGACCGGTATGGCAGCTTCGGGGCCAATGTTGCCCAGACCCAACACCGCCGAGCCATCACTGACCACCGCCACCGAGTTGCGCTTGATCGTGAACGTGTGGGCTTTGCGTTTGTCGTCGGCGATGGCCAGACAGACGCGCGCGACACCCGGCGTGTATGCCATGGACAGCGTGTCGCGATTGTTCAACGGCACTTTGTTTTGAATGCGGATCTTGCCTCCGCGGTGCAGGCGAAACACGCGGTCGCTGACCTGCAGCACGGTGACCCCCTTGATTTTCTTCACCACGTCGATGATCACCTGGGCGTGTTTATCGTCGCGGGCGCTGACGGTGAGGTCGCGCACTTTGTAACGACGGGTGGCACTCACGAGGTCCACAGCGCCTGGATCGCCCTTGACCTTCGCGATGGCAGCGAGAATCCTGGCGAACATCCCGACGCGGTTGGCGTCGCGGATCCGGATCGAAAAACTGTAACTGATGCTTGGCGGAATCTGGCTCATAATTCGTTTACTCCACACACTGTTTCCGGCATCGTCGGCGCCGCCCGCCAGAGTGCGTATCCCTTGCCAAGAACCCAACTCCCAGCACCGGCTTGCGGTGCGGCGCCGACAGTCCAAGCATCCCGCCCCCCGGCTACATGTAATGTCCGCCGTTAACCGCGATCACTTGGCCCGTGATGTAGGATGCCAAGGGTAACGCGAGAAACGCGACCGCCGGCGCGATCTCATCGGGGAGACCGAAACGCCCCATGGGGATGCCGGCGGTGATCTTGGCCTTCACATCCGCAGGGATGGCGGACGTCATGTCCGTCTCAATGAAGCCCGGGGCGACCGCATTGACCGTGATGCCTTTGGTCGCCAGTTCGCGGGCCAGCGACTTGGTCCAGCCAATTAGGCCAGCTTTGGCCGCAGCGTAATTGGTCTGACCGAAGCCGCCCGTCTGGCCGATGATTGAGGAAATACTGATAATGCGCCCCCATCCTGCTTCCAGCATTTGTGGGAGCACGGCGGACGTCACATTGAACGCTCCGCCCAGATTAACATTCAACACTTCGTCCCAATCCTGGCGTTCCATTTTGCGGAAGGTCCGATCGCGGGTGATGCCGGCATTGTTCACCACCACCAGAACGGGACCCAGGTCTTTTCGAATCGCTTCCACCATCGCCTTCACCTGTTCAGCGTTGGTTACGTCGGCCTGGTACAATTGGGTCCGTCCGCCGGTGCGACGGATGTCGTCGACGAGCTTTTCGGCCAAGCCCTTCGAGTGATTGTAGTTTAGCGCCACGGTTGCCTTCGCGTCGGACAACTCCAGCGCGATGGCCCGCCCGATTCCCCGCCCTCCGCCCGTGACCAGACAAACTCTACCTTCGAGTGATCTTTGCATTACAGAGCCTCCAAATGGATTTGTTAAACCCACTCATCTACGCTTCTGTTCGCTGCCTGCACCGTGGCAGGCACACCGAGGCTCCCCACAATTCCACCCAACTCCTGACATCAGAAAGTCGCAGCATAACTCTTGCCGCCATACGCTCCTGACTGAACACACCCATGGAAACATTGACAAATGAACAACTTCTGACGCCATGCGAAAACGGCGACGCGGACTGTCGAGATGACCTCGGATGACAGTTTGTCGGCTAACCACTGGTTCTTGGACAGACTGTCGTTTCCTGTTTGAGCGACGGAACGCTCCGCAGTCCACCCAGGTCCGCAGAAGGGTCGTAACGACTCTGTGAGACAACGAAAAAGCATCAAGGCAGGAGCACCCACCGCCCTCGCCACGGAAACCTCTTCACCTTTTGTTCGCCAACCGTTTGCTCTGGGGGTAGGGTGAGATTTCAATTACCTCGCCTGCGCGAATCTGCGCTTGCAGGTTGCGCCAAAACGCAACTTCATATAAGTCCGAATGGTGTTCCAGGAATGCGCTGCGCCACGGTTCCTCCAAGCCGAGCCAGGGCTTCAATTCCGATGGATAGCAATCATTCTCGCCCACGGGGAACCACGGCTCGGGGCTCAACGCCTCGATGTCGTCGTGCGGCGGCGGCACGGTCAGAAAACGACAGTCGGTGACGAGGCATAATTCGTCGTAATCGTACGACACCACGCGACCGTGCCGCGTCACGCCGAAATTCTTCAGGAGGATGTCGCCGGGGAAAATGTTCGCGGCGGCCAAGTCCTTGATCGCGTGCCCGTAATCGATCACCGCCTCCTGCACCGCTTCGTCATTCGC
>JBGOTY010000350.1:0-3676 GCA_041476745.1 Verrucomicrobiia bacterium
GAGCCCGGCATCGCCGCCGGCGTCAAGCGCACGCTCCGCTCTTCCCCACACTGCGTCATGACCTACGTGAACCGCGATGCGAAGATCAAGCCAGGTGAGCCGGTGATTTCTTCCGGCTTTGTCGGCGTTTTCCCCAAGGGCATTCCCATCGGGACCGTCACCCGTGCGCAACTCAACAAGCAAACCGGTATGTACCAGGACGTCGAAATCAAACCCGCCGTGGATTTTCGCCGGTTGGAGGAAGTGATGGTGATCGGGGAATGAGCACGCTCATCGCCATCGTGGGAATCCTGATCGCTGCGGCGCTGCAAGCGCGCTTGCCAACACTCTGGCTGTTCGGCGGCTTGCGAATCGAATTCCTGCCGGCACTCGTGGCGTACACGGCGTTGACGATGCCGCGTGGATCCACCATTGCGATTGCGCTCGCGGCCGGCTTGATGCAGGACGCTTTGTCGGCCGCGCCGTTCGGCGTGTCGGCCTTGGCGTACGGCATTTCGGCCATTCTGATGACGAGTCTGCGCGAGGCGTTGGACCGCGATCTGCCCTGGGTGCAGATGGGCGCGGGCGCGCTGACATCGATGGCAGTTGCGGTCATCGCGTTCTTCGTCATTGGTATTTCGTTCAGCGCGGTTTTCAAGATGGCCCTCGTGGCGTCGATCAGCGGGATGGTCACCGTGATGCTGTTCTTCGCGCTGGATTATGCGCGTCTGGCCTGGGGAGGCACATGATCATCAGCGCGCCATTTCGTGAAAACAACCCGCGCCTCCGTGCGGTCGGAGTGATCGTCGCCGGCGGACTGTGCCTGCTGCTCGGCGCATTGTGGCGCGTGCAGGTCATGCGCGGTCAGCACTACGAC
Source organism: Verrucomicrobiia bacterium (assembly GCA_041476745.1). Classification (GTDB taxonomy): domain Bacteria; phylum Verrucomicrobiota; class Verrucomicrobiia; order Palsa-1439; family Palsa-1439; genus Palsa-1439. The sequence continues at coordinate 857 of JBGOTY010000350.1, forward strand.
AACAAGCAGGAGGCACAATCGTTGCGCCGCATCCGCATTCCCGCGGCACGCGGAGAAATCATCGATCGCAATGGTGTTGTCCTCGCGAACAACCGCCCGAGCTACGACATCGCGATTTACCTCGATCAATTGGGCGTGCCCAAGAAGGGCAACGTCGTGGCCGTCGCCCAGGCGAATCTGGGTTTACTCGGTTCGGAACTCGGCCTCCACAATAACCTCGCGGATCGCGACATCAAGATTCACTACCAGAAGCGCCGTCCCCTGCCCATGCCCGTGTGGCACGATCTTCCTCCCGAACAGGTCGCGGCCTTTTCCGAACGTGCCAGCACTCTCCCCGGCACGGACCTGATCGTCATGCCCGTGCGCCAATACCCGCTGGGTTCGCTCGCGGCTCATTTGATTGGCTATGTCGGCAAGGCAGATGCGGACGACGACGATGACGATATCGAGAAGTTTTCCTACTACCAACCCGACAGCGTGGGCAGGCAAGGCGTCGAGAAGGCGTGCGATGAATACCTGCGGGGTTCACCGGGCGGACGCACCATCCGGGTCAATCCGGCCGGCACGATCAAGGATGATCTGGGCGAGAAACAAGCCGAGCGCGGCGGTCGGGTGACGTTGACGATCGACGTCCGACTGCAGCGAATCGTGGAAAAGGCCCTGGGCGAGGCCCCGCCAACCGCGGGCAAGCAGCTCTCCGGCGCGGCCGTGCTGCTGGATGTGCGCACGGGTGAAGTGCTGGCACTGGCGTCAGTGCCAAGTTTCGACCCCAACATCTTTGGTCCAGGCACGCCCGGGCAAATGATCGAGGCGGTCATGAATAATCCCGCCAGCCCGATGCTCAATCGCACCATCGGCGCGCGTTACCCACCCGGCTCGACGTTCAAACCGATCACCCTGCTGGCCGGGCTTGAGTCCGGCGTGATCTCGCCGCAGGACACCGTGGTATGCCCCGGGTTCTTTACGATCGGTAATCACACCTTCCGCTGTTGGAATCATGGCGGCCATGGCCGCGTCGACGCCGAAACCGCGATCAAGGAATCGTGCGACGTGTGGTTCTACGAGAGAGGTTTGAAAACGGGCGCGGATGCCATCACGAAGGTCGCGGCTGAATTTGGCCTGGGCCAACCCACGGGGTTTGACCTTGGAAGTGAAGGCCGGGGTTTGGTGCCGAGCGCCGCGTGGAAGCGGGCGCAGCACGGCGAAAAATGGTGGGATGGCGATACGGTCCAGTTGTCCATTGGGCAAAGCTTCCTGCTCGTCACGCCCATGCAGATGGCGTGCGTGGCAGCGACGTTCGCCAATCGCGGCACCTGTTTGCGACCGTATGTCGTGAAACGGATCGAGTCCTCCGACGGTCAAGTCGCCCATGAAGGCGAACCGGATGTTCGCGCCCATCTGAGCGCGAAACCCCAGCAGATCGAATTCGTCCGGCACGCGATGCTTGGCGCGGTGCAGGATGCGGGTGGCACGGCGCATCCCGCGGCGGTGAAGGGATTGAGCGTGGCGGGCAAGACGGGCACGGCACAATACGACACGATCGTCGACGGCAAATCGCAACGGTTGGCCCGCGCGTGGTTTATCGGGTTCGCGCCCTACGATCAGCCACAAGTCGCAATATCCGTGTTGATAGAAGACGCAGCAGGCGAAAGCCACACGGCGGCGGCGGTTGCCAGCAAGGTTTTCGCACAAGTATTTGGAAAGAGCGCCGAGGACACACGTCCTGTGGGGGCGATCTATGCCGATTAAACGTCACATCGAGATGATCAAGCGTATGGATTGGGTGCTGTTCGGCGCCATGGCGGTGCTGGCCGTGGGCAGTGTCTTCTTCATCTATAGCGCGTCGTATTCCGCCTCGGGGCCGGCGGCGGCACATCATGCGAGGCTGCCCATCTACCAGATGCAGATGGTGTGGTTCGGTGTCGGGCTGCTGGTTTATCTGGCGGCGGCGCTGGTGGACTACCGGCTCATTTGCCAGTGGGCGACGGTCTGGTACGTGATCGCGCTGGGGTTGCTCGTGCTGGTGCTGGTGGCGGGCGTGAAGGTGTACGGCGCACGGCGGTGGCTGGGCTTCGGAAGTTTCGGGATTCAACCCGCGGAGGTTGCCAAACTAGCGACGCTCGTGGCGATATCCTATTACCTGTTCCACCGGACGCTGGAAACGCGCCGACAGTTAAGCACCGTCTGGGTCGCGCTCGTGGTAGCGGGAGCGCCGCTGGTGCTCATCATGTTGGAACCGGATTTGGGTTCGGCGTTGGTTTTGCTTCCGATTTGCTTTGGTTTGCTGTTCGTGGCGGGCGCGCGCGTGAAACATTTAGTGTTGGTGATAGCGTTGGGCCTGGTCCTCGCGCCGTTCGCGTGGCTGCATATGAAGGACTACCAGAGGGACCGGCTCACCGTGTTTTTGCATCCGAACAAGGATCCGAGAGGCGTGGGGTGGAATCTCACCCAATCACTTATCTCGGTCGGCTCGGGTGGGTGGTCAGGGAAAGGCTATTTGCAGGGAACGCAAAACCTGTTGGGATATTTGCCGAGCACCGTGGCGCCGAACGATTTTCTCTTCAGCGTCATCGCTGAAGAGAAGGGATTCATTGGCAGCCTCGGTGTGGTCGGGCTGTACGCGATCATTTTGTTTTCCGGGCTACGGATCGCCGCGAATGCGCGCGACCGTTTGGGAATGCTCCTGGCCACGGGGGTCGTGGTCATGTTGTTTTTCCATATCTTCATTAACGTGGGCATGACGATCGGCCTGATGCCGGTCACGGGTCTGCCCCTGCCATTACTCAGCTACGGAGGATCGTTCGTGCTGGCCAGCATGAC
>JBGOTY010000351.1:0-3660 GCA_041476745.1 Verrucomicrobiia bacterium
CAGTTTCTTCTGCAGCGGAAGCACCTTGCGCATATAGCAGCACTGGTCGGGTTTGCGCCGGTAGAGTTCTGGCCCATACTTCTCGGCCTGCTGTTCGGGCGTCAGCTCCGGGTGCAGCCGCTCAATAGCGACGCCGTATCCCTGCTCGACCTGGCGGATGAGTTCGACGGTTTCCTTGAAGAAGAAACCGGTGTCGATGGTGAAGATGGGAAGGCGCGGCGTGACTTTGCGCATCGCGATGTCGATCACGACCAGGCCTTCGGGGCCAAACGCGGAAGAAATGGCAACGCGCGAACCGAAATTGTCCGCGGCCCATTGCAAAATGTCCTGCGGCGTTCGCCCCTCGAACTCCGCCGCCAGACGATGGATTTCTTCCGATGTGAACTTCACGGTTGTTCCCTACCCTTCAATCACATTGATCTCGACGGGCTCAACCTTGATGCCGAGGCCTTCCAGCCATTTGATGGCCTTCTTGATCTCGGTGCGTTCGCCCACCAATTCCAGCGAGACGATGCCGACTTCCTCCGTCACGCTGGCCTGGCGAATATTGGTCACAACCTTGAACTTGTGACCCAACTCATAAATCGCCGGCCGCTGGATGGCCTTTTTCGGATAGGTCAGCCAGAGGCGCTTGATCTCGTTCGCCGTCTTTGTTGCTTTCGTTGTCTTTGGCATGTTGTCCTTGGTACGCCGCTGTGTTCAACCACCCGCGATCGCGGGAATCACGGAAATCTCGTCGCCGTCCTTGACCGGCGTGCTCTTGCCCTGCGCAAAGCGAATGTCCTCATCATTCAGGTACACGTTGACGAAACGGCGTAACTCACCCCGCTCATCACAAATCCGCTCCTTCAAGCCCGGGTACTCCTTCTCCAGGCTGTCGATGATGTCCTGAATCGTCGCGCCGCTGGCCTGTACGATGTCTTTGTCCTTCGTCAGTTTCCGCAATGGTGTCGGAATCCGCACATTTACCGGCATAATCGTTTCTCCTTCTTCATCTCAATTCTTCCTGTCGAGCAGGGCCAAAAACTCACGCAGATGGGGCCCGATGACCCGCGCCTCGCCGCACTTGTTGGCCACTGCCTCCTGCGTCTTCAATCCATGACCCGTAATGCACAACACGAGCGACTCGTTCGGCTTGATCCGGCCGCCCTCCACGAGGCGCCTGGTCGCCGCAACCGTTACGCCGCCGGCCGTTTCGGCGAAAATTCCCTCAGTCTCGGCCAGCAGACGGATCCCCGCGACCACTTCGGTGTCGTCCGGGTTTTCCGCCCAGCCGCCGGTCTGCCGCATCGTCTGAATCGAGTAAAATCCGTCCGCCGGGTTGCCGATGGCCAGAGACTTGACGATCGTCTGCGGTTTGCTCACCGGCTTGATAATGTCCGCGCCCACTTTCATGGCGTTCACGATGGGCGCGCAACCTTCGGCCTGGGCGCCGTGAATGCGACATTCCCGCTCGTCCACCAGGCCGAGTTTCACGAATTCCTTGAACGACTTGTGAATCTTCGTGATGAGGGAACCGCCCGCCATCGGGACCACCACGTGATCCGGCAATCTCCAGCCCAGTTGTTCGATGATCTCATAGCCCAGCGATTTCGAGCCTTCCGTGTAGTAGGGTCGAATATTCACATTCACAAAGGCCCAGCCGTACTTGCCGGCGATCTCGCTGCAGAGGCGATTCACCGCGTCGTATGTGCCGCGGATGCCGATGACATTCGTTCCATACACCAGCGAGCCGAGTACCTTCCCCGTTTCCAGGTCGGCCGGGATGAAGACGTAACTCTTCAACCCGCCACTCGCCGCGTTCGCCGCGACGGAATTTGCGAGGTTGCCAGTCGACGCGCAGGCGACAATTTCGAAACCCAGCTCCCGTGCGCGCGACAAGGCCACACTGACCACGCGGTCCTTGAAGGACAATGTCGGGTAGTTGACCGTGTCGTTCTTCACCCAGACCTCGCGCAGGCCCAGTCGTTTCGCCAGGCGATCCGCCTTAACGAGCGGGGTGAAACCGACCTGGAAGCCGATGGTCGGCTCGCCTTCGATCGGCAACAACTCGCGATACCGCCACATCGTCGTGGGCCGGGACTGGATTTTGTCCCGCGTCAACACGGTTTTGATCAAGTCGTAGTCATAATCGACTTCCAGCGGGCCAAAGCAGAACTCACAGACATGCAGCGCCTCTTTCGGGTAATGGCGCCCACACTCGCGACACTTTAGACTGGTGAAGAATCCATGTTTTGCCTTCATCTACCTCTCGCTTTCTTCACCAAGTAGCGGCCGCGATTGCACCGGGGCAAAAAACAACCCCTTCAGCGTCCCCGAGACGTGGGTCGACGATGAAGAGGCATCAAGACAACTCGATTCTCCCCTCATCTTCCCCCGCTCCCGACTTGCGTCGGGCCTCGGAGCTGGAATTGGCACCTTGTCTTCAACCACTGACTGCTTGGCTGAACGGTTGCCGCGGCTTCTACGGGCCAGTCCCTCGACCGCTCTTGATGAGTTGTCCCCTGAAACCCTTCAGGGAACGCGAGGAACTATATCAAAGAACAAAAGGCTGTCAACGGCTTAGATTCTAGATGTAGTACATCTCCGGTCGGCTCTTGGCCTCCGCGCAAATCTCCTCAAAATTGACATCGTCCGCCGCTTGTTCGGCGGCCTGTTTGATCCGCCGCCAGGCGCGCTTGATCTCTTCCGGGCAGCGCGATTCCAAGAGTAACGGCATCTCCAGCACGTCGCCCTGTACCGCCCGCAAAACATCGCCCACCGTGATCTCGCGGGGGGCCTTGGCCAAGGCGTATCCACCAGCTTTTCCGCGACGGCTCTGGATGAGGCCTTTGCTCTTTAACTCGATCAGAATCTGCACAAGATAGTTCGCGGGAATCGCCTCTCGGTGCGCAATTTCCTCAATCCGCAGCGGGCGCGCGTTCGGGTGATGGAGGGCCAAAGCCTCCACCGCACGACACGCATAATCACTTTTTACTGATGCCTTCATTGAATCATTAGTATCTTGCCAAAGATGCTATATTTTAGCACGATAATGTCAACTGTCAATCCACTATTTTTGAACACAACCAATTTGCTAGAACATTCACGCTCATCGCTAGTTATACACGAAAAAAAAGTAATGATTCTGATTGCAGATCAAGCCCGATTTCGGTAGTATTCTTACGTTGGTTCGAGGAGGGGAATTTAAATGCCCAGTAAGCTTCTGGAGAAAAAACGCATAGTGGAAAAGTCACTTTCAAAAGAACCAGACCGTCCGGTAGAAGCCCTCGGCGCCAGTGATTACACCGCCGATAAGATTCAAAAACTCGAGGGTGTGGAGGCGGTTCGCAAGCGCCCCGCGATGTACATCGGCGACACCGGCGAACGCGGTCTGCACCACTTGGTTTATGAGGTCATCGACAACTCAATCGACGAGGCCCTCGCGGGTTTCTGCAAACACATCGAGGCCACCATCCATGTCGACAACTCGATCACCGTCGTTGACGATGGCCGCGGCATTCCCGTCGACATCCACAAGACGGAGAAGAAGCCGGCCGTCGAGGTGGTGCTGACGGTCCTGCATGCGGGAGGCAAATTCGACAAGAAATCCTACACGGTTTCCGGCGGTTTGCATGGTGTCGGTGTGACCTGCGTCAACGCGCTCAGTGAATGGCTTGA
>JBGOTY010000352.1:0-3660 GCA_041476745.1 Verrucomicrobiia bacterium
CCAGTCGCCGTCCCGTGACGCGCGCGCCTTGCCGCCGGCCGGCTTGTACGCTTTGCCGGTTTCCGCAGTACCCTCGCCGGTGGCCACTTGTTGCAGGAATTTCTCCGGATCCTCCGAATGTCGACGCGCGTGGCTGTCGCCGCCCCACTCAGCGTGAAAGAATCTGGGCACACTGCCAATCCATTTCTCCGTCGCGGCGCGATACTCGGTGTAACGACCTGAATACCAGCCCGCCCAGATGCTCGGAGAATACACGTCCGGGATGTCCTTGCAGAAATCACAGCGGCGGATGCACGTCTTGCGCGACGGGTCGATCTGATGCGCGAGCGAGTTCAACTCCGTCATGAAAGCGCGGATGGCATTCGTGTTGAACGATTCGAAATCGCCGGGCCAATCGTTCTCGTTGCCCAGGCCCCAAAGTATCACCGCCGGATGGTTGTAATGCTGGTCAATCATGTGCTGCAGCATGTCGCGGCCCTGTTGTTGATACCGCTCGCCGCCGAGACCGCCGCGGCACCACGGGATCTCCTCCCACACGAGCAGCCCGAGTTGATCGCAGGACTCCAGCACGAGCGGTGCTTGCTGGTAATGACCGAGCCGGACAAAATTCGCGCCCATGTCTTTGATCTGTTGGAACGTCTTGCGGACGACATCATCCGGCACGGCAGCGGCCACACCCGCGTGGTCTTGGTGATATTGCGTGCCGCGCAGCAACAATCGTTCACCGTTCAATTTGAAGGGCCCGTGCTCGACCCACTCAAAGGAACGCACGCCGAACTTTTCGGTCATTGGCTGTTCGCCGTGCAGCGATTTTAGCGTGACGGCACAACTGTAAAGAGCCGGCAATTTTGGCGACCACAGTTGGGGTTTGGTGATTTCAAACGCGGCAATTTCCTTCTCACCTGACCATGGGGAGAGTTTGTCTGTCACGGTCTGGAGGACGTTGCCTTGCGGGTCGCGGACTTCGATGGCGAGTTCGACTGCGCCGTCGGCTGCCGTTGGATTATGAAGTCGCGCCCGGACTTTGACGGAGGCTTTGCCATCCGCTACGAGTTTTGGCTCGACGTGGACGCGCTCCAACGAAATCGCCGTGACATATTCGAGATAAACGTGCCGGTAAAGGCCGCCATAGCGATTAAAATCGCTCTGGTCTGACGGAATCATCTCCGCATCACGAGAATTATCGCACAGTACCGCCACGGGTATACTGCCGCCGAAAAACGAATTCGTAGCGGTGCGAGCGGCCGCGTCCGTAATGTCCACGGTCCATTCGTCGTAGCCGCCGACATGTTCGCCGACCTTTTCCATTCCAACAAAGACCTGCGATTTTTGTCCCGCGCCGTCGAAGTGCAGCAAGGTCCGTCCGTTTGGAAATGGATTCTCCACCTTGAGCCGCGTGCGATACCAGCCCGGCCCTTGGTAATAGCGCACATCGGGATCAACCGAGTCGCGGGCGTTGAAACAATGCGGCAGCGTGACGGGCTGCCAGGTGACATTGTCGGCGGCCTTGTCGCCGCGCCAGATTTCCCAAGTGCTGCCGAGCGAGCCTTGATAAAATTCCCAGCCATTGTCAAGCCGTTGGCGGGACTGCGCGGAGGCAAGGCTGGCAAAGGCCAACAGAATTCCAGCGACTAGAGATTCAAGCCGCATACACTCCTCCATTGATGTCGAGGGTCGCGCCGGTAATGAAGCCGTCGAATTCCGAGGCAAGATACACCACGGCACGCGCAACGTCTGCCGGCGAGCCGGCACGGCCAAGCGGGATGCCCGCAATGGTCTGCTTCGCGCTGTCCTCGGTAGTGTGTGTGTTGTGGAAACGTGTGCCGAGAATAAAACCGGGCGCAACGCAGTTCACACGAATTCCCCTGGGCGCGAGTTCGTTGGCAAGCGCGCGCGTCCACGTGAGCACCGCGCCCTTGGCCGTGGAGTAGACGAGTGAGCCGGGATGACCGCCTTTGCGCCCGGCGAGCGATGAAAGATTCACAATGCTGGCTTGTCCGGCTTTTTCCAGCCACGGCACGGTGGCGCGCGTGACCCACAGCATCGAAGTGAGGTTCACATTGATGACCCGCTCCCAAAACGCGGCGTCCACTTCCTGGATCGTACGCCGCTCGACGAGATCGCCCGCGTTGTTCACCAGCACGTCGATTCCACCGAGAAATGTCGCGGCGCTGTCCACAAGCGCGGCGGCTTCGGTTTCTTTCGTCAAGTCGGCGTGAAAAATCCCGGCGCGCCGACCTCGTTTTTCAGCCAGCGACTTTAGTTCGCGCGCGCCGGTCTCGCTGGAGAAATAGTGGATGGCCACGTCCGCGCCCGCGTCGAGCAGGTGTTCCACGATGCTGTAACCAAGTCCCTGGCCGCCGCCGGTGACGAGCGCACATTTTCCGTTGAGGTTTCCCATGATATTTATTGGGTTGGTTGTTTCAGTATGACGTCGGGTGAATGTTTTGCCTGAAGGCGTTTGTAATTCCAGTAGAGCAAACCGCCAACCCCGAGCATCGTGCCGGCACAGGCAAACATTCCGAGCCGGCCGAGCGGCGAGTTCGGGATGAGCACCAGTAACGAAATGAACGCGCCGTAAACCAGGCTCAAAAGCCCGAGCGTACGATACTGCTGCGCATCGTTGCCCACGCCTTCCTCTTTATGGAAGTCAACGGGTGTCTGCATCTGCGTGAAGAATCTTTCCACGCGTTCCTTTTCTGGTGTGGAACGGGTGTTCGCGAAAAGGCAGGAGCCAAGGAACCAGGCCGAACAAACGATGGTGTTGAGCAATACGCCCAGCAGCAGCACCCAGTCGGAAGATTCGCGCCCACTTAACGGCACATTCCAGCCCATGAACTTCTGGAGCCAGTCGGCGGTGAGATATTCATTTCCCGCCCAGGAAGTCGCGAAACCGACCAGCACCGTCGTCCAACCGGCCCACGCTGGCGCGCGTTTGATGAGCGTGCCCCAGATCAGCGGGATGCAGTAGGGCAGGGCGATCAAACCGCCAAATTGCAGCATGAGTTCAAACAACGGTTTCTTCCCGGAGCTGAAGGTCAGCGCCGCGGAGATCACCAGGATGCCCAGCAGGAAGGTCACGATTTTGCTGACGATCAACATTTCTTTTTCGGGCGCGCGCGGGCGAATGAGGACCTGGTAGAAATTCTTCACAAAGAAGCCGGCGTTCTTGTTCAAGCCGGTGTCCATGTTGGACATGGTGGCGCCGAAGATACCGCTGATCAGCAGGCCGAGCATGCCGGCCGGCATGTTGTCCAACCCGGCCACGACGAACGCGCCTTCCGCGGGATTCTTCAGGTGCGGAAAAACCGTGTGGAGATCAGGATGCACAATCCTCGCCACCATCGGCGGAATGAACCAGAAGATCGGCCCCACGACGAACAGGATCGAGCCCAGGAGTGCGCCTTTCCGGGCCTCCCGGCCGTCCTTGGCGTTCAGATAGCGCGAAGCCTCCAGCATATTATTGGTGGAAGTGAATTGTTTGATGATGATGGCGATGATCCACAGGCAGAGGATTTCCGGTCGCGCACCCTCGGTCCAATGCAAGTGGTGGTGCGGCAGCTTGTCCAGAAAACTACCCCACCCGCCGACTTGCGCGATGGCCAGAAACGCCGTGACCAGAGTGATGGGCATCAGCACGAGCGTCTGGATAAAATCCCC
>JBGOTY010000353.1:0-3631 GCA_041476745.1 Verrucomicrobiia bacterium
AGGTTCGCCCGCATGTAGTGCACGCGATCATCGCGGTTCACGAAATCCCCTGCAGCCTCCGCCGTCACTGTCGGAAGATCGATCTCGCTTAACCCCCGCATCTTGAGCAGCGCCGGGCGCACCAGGATGAGAAACGTCACCGCGGCGCTGACGGGGTTGCCCGGCAACCCGAACACCAATTTTTCCCCGCGTGTGCCGAACACGAACGGCTTGCCGGGCCGCATCGCAATCTTCCAAAACTTCTGCTCGCACCCCAATTCGGCCAGCACGTCCTTGACGAAATCATATTCGCCGACAGAAACGCCGCCGACGGTAATCACCGCGTCGCATTCGCCCAGGGCATAATCGATCTTCTCATGCAAAGCCTCGCGTGTATCGTCCGCGATGCCGAGATCGACGTGCTCGCAACCCGCGCGCTTCACCAACGCGCCGAGGGAATAGCTATTCGCATCATAAATCTGGCCCGCGCGCAACAACTGCCCCGGCTCGACGATCTCCGCGCCCGTCACCAACACGCCCACACGCGGCCGCGGATACACCGCGAGTTGCGCCAGCCCGACCGCCGCCGCCATCCCGAGCTGCGCGGGACCAAGCACCCGGCCCGAACGCAGCACAATCTCGCCCTTCGTCACGTCATCGCCGGCGCGACGGATGTTCTCGCCCGGCTCCACGGATTCCTCAACCGCGATGTAGCCCTCGTGGTGCGGTCGCGTGTCCTCCTGCATCACCACCGCGTCCGCGCCTTCGGGGATCGGCGCGCCCGTGAAAATGCGCGCGCACGTCTGCGGCTCCAACCGCACACCAGCCGCCGTGCCCGCGGGCACCGTGGCCATCACGCGTAAATGAATCGGGCTGTTCTCGTTCGCGCCCGCCACGTCGGAGGAACGCACCGCGTAACCGTCCACCGCGCTATTGTCCCACAGGGGCAGATCAATGGGCGACGCAATGTCCTGCGCCAGCACACAATCCAGGGCCTCAATCAGCGGTACGGCCTGCGCCGGGCGCGTCCGCACTGCCGACAGAATGATTCCCCGCGCCTCAACGACCGCGAGCATTTCGCCGCCGCTAGCGGGCTTCGTCGCCAACGCGCACCTCCCCTTCCACAATGTCCGCGGTTGCCAACTGCCCCCGAACCGGTTCCGTAATCCGCACGGCGCCCACCCGTTTGCCATTGCGGTAGGCATTCACACGCGTTCCCACCGCAGGCACCACCCGCGACGAGAAATCGATCACCACAAAACCATGCTCGGGATTCATTGAAACGATTCTCGCCGACGGAGGCCCCAACGGCGGGGGAGACGCATCGATGTCCTGGCTGACAGGTCTGGGCATCGTTCGCGCTGGTGCTGGCGTTGTGAACCCTCCGCACCCTGTGAGGAACAAAGCCAGTGCTGCACTTGCCGCGCAGATACACATCATCACGGAAGAAGGAAACGATCGACTCATCACAATGTTCATGGCTCTGCTCGAGAAATTGGCGCGCCTGGCGTGATTCGAACACGCGACCGCCGGATTAGAAATCCGATGCTCTATCCAACTGAGCTACAGGCGCCCGGATTGTCAATTAACTGCTGGCAACCTATTAAAATCTACCAGGCCATTTTCACCATTTTCAAGACCAGCCGCAAGCAGATACGCCGTGGCCGTCAAGTCATCTTCCCCTTCTCCTCAATCTGCGCCGTTGCCGGATTGTAGGGCGCGAAGCCCGAAGGGTTTAGCGCCGGTCCCCGACCGTGCACATACCCTGACGGTACGTTTTCCACTCCGTTTTCCCTCCCATTTTGGGTCCGACTTCCGAAGCTGAGTCCGACGAGCCGCCGTGACGTAGTTTTTGCGGCAAACGAACCGGCCGGTCTTTGATGCCTGCCGCGATAACCCCTTGTAAATAAGCAAGTTAGCTGGTGAGTTCGTTTCGCAAAATGTGTGTTTTGTGCCTCCTCGGCTCCCCGCCGCTGTAGCCGCGCTCGGTGAGCGCGGTTCCCTCCGCCGCTTCTCTCCTTGTGGCCACGGCGATCCCTGCCCCGATAGCTTTCGGGGTGAATCGCCGTGCTGCCTCCAAATTGTAGGGCAAGCGCTCCGCTTGCCGCTGCACTGACCTTCGACTGGTCCTCCGTAGTCATGCCACCGACTATACCACTATCGGAATCCGATGTACAGAAGAAAGTTGGGGCGCATCCACAGCCGAGCCCGCCAATGTCATACCAACGGCGGCTGGAGCATAGGATAAGGTTCACATTGCTAGTGTTCTTGCTGTGAAGTAAGATTGCGTCACGTTCCCAGGCGTGATGTGCCAGATCGACCTTCGTATGACACCCGAAGAAAAAGCCCGCCAGCAAATCCACACCATTCTCAGCCGTTGCGGCTGGACCGTTCAGGACAAGCCGCAAATGAACCTCCACGCGGCAAAAGGCACCGCGCTTCGCCAACTAACCGATCTGAAGCGGATTGTCGCGGAAGTGGAGCGGCGGTTGAGCGTGGTGGAGGAGTTGTCCGCGCTGGTGACCGCCAACCTCCAGCGTGCCACCCGGCTGCGCCAATCCATTTTGCAGCGGGCGTTTGAGGGGAAGCTGACTACGGGAAGGTCATGAGTAAGCCAGTCTTGGATATTCTCAAGGCGCTTTCGTTTCTCACGAAGGACAATCAAGTCGTAAGCCTGGATGCTATTCCTGAATCGGACTTGCGCTCACGCTTGAACTACTACCACGCTAGTCGGAAGGAAAGCGCGCCGAGCGAAGCGCAGGCTCTTATCAAACGAGACCTTCGCAATTCGATGCTGGTCAGCAGCATCTCTGCCAGGAACAACGTTCCCGGAGTTACTCCGAAGCTGCTTCTCTGCGACAACATCATCATTGATGATGCATTGTTCTGGTTTGCTGCGCCTGAGACCGAGCCGCAACGTTCGCACGCGTTGATGAGTGGATTCCCACCAAAGGATGAAATCGATCGGGATAAGCTTAAACGAATTCTGACTAAGTTGGCCGGGCTGCCTTACTTATCGAGGTTGGCCTTGTCCACACCCTTCCTTACAGCCTACGGGAGGGATCATCGGACGGCATTCCAATCCACTATTCCAAGGATCGTTTTCGTAGCCTTGTGCCAGAGCAGGTATACGATTTTGTTCATCGTGAGGTTGACGTAAGACCGTGCAAAAAGCGCGAAGTTGGGCTCGTCGTCCTTGACGATCCGGATCCGCCAAGAATGAGGTGGATTTCGATCACATTCAGGAATGACGAACCAAGAACAGGTGGTGGTCTTTTTCATTATACGACGGCCAAGTCGGAAGGCCAAAATCCCGATGGATCTTTTCGAATGGTGTTCGACGTATTTAATGAGACACCCTTGGACAAGGCAACCTACGACGGTTGGGTCGAGCAAAGTATCAACCGCACAATCGCGAATCGTTTGCAAGATGTCGGCGATGAACTCGTGATGGCGAACAGACTCGGTATCCCATACCTTACAGAGTCCCAGTTCGAATCTGAACTGCTGTCAAAGGTCGGTGTTGAAGGGAACGCCAGTGCAACGACGCCAATCAGCTTCTTGGACGCGAACTTTCCGTTCTTAACGCTGGACAACCCGGAACTTGTTGTTCGCCTAAGATCCGACAACGCTGAAATGCTCGGAAGGTTTA
>JBGOTY010000354.1:0-3614 GCA_041476745.1 Verrucomicrobiia bacterium
CGGGGCAATCACCTGGTGCAGGTGTTCGCAATGAAACCGAACGTGGAATTTTTCATCGGCGAGGATTTGTTCACAGACAATTTCCAGCACGGGCGCCCGGCACCGCAGGCGAATGACGCCGTAATATTTCAGCGCGATGATTTCGGCCATCAACAGGACCGCGATCTCCTCATAAAAGCCCAGCAGATGACGGCACCGGCGAAAGAGCGAGTCCGTCCAGTGTCGCGGCAGGAGCGGGGCCTGCATTAGTTGCAGGACCCTGGCCAGGAGACGGGAGTGTTCCTGCTCCTCGGCAATGAACAGCGCGATGGTGCGGGGGTAAAACGGATCACCGGTTCTTTCGGAGAGCTGTCGCGCTGCGGCCAGTAAACGCGTCCCATTCGAACTTTCACCCAATTGGAAGCGGGCGAGCGAGCGGGCCAGTGGCTCTCGCAGGCGCGGGTCGAGAGAGATGCCTTCGTGCCAGGCGATGGCGCGCCGGTCGAGTTGGTTTTGGCGGAAGTAGGCGAGCCAGTCGATGGTATTCATGGGAGTAAACCTGCTGTTGCTTTGTACTACAAAGTATTTGTGCGGAAAAAAAAGAAGCCCCTGCCTAGCGGTGGCGTTTCACGATGTGTTCCAGGCCCTCCAGATAGCGCGTGAAGGCGCTCCGGCCGGTGACGGAGAGCGACACCGCGGTGGTCGGTTTGTTTGGGTTGCCGATTTTGCGCAGGCGGACCAGGCCCGCATCAACGAGCGCGCGCAGGTGCGCGGCGAGATTGCCATCGGTGAGTTGCAGTCCGTCGCGCAGTTCCGTGAAGGACAACGATTCGTTGGCGGCGAGGACGGACACGATGGCCAGGCGCGCCTTGGTGTGAATGGCCGGCTCAAGTTTGTCGAACGCCGCGCGGTCGACGGCCAGCTTCGTCGGATTCAGTTTGCCGAGTTTTTCTGCCATGATGATCGTTCCTATTCCATCGCGCTCAAGGCGGCGAGGCGTTCCACCTGCCTCCAGAACGCCCGCGTGCGCGCTTCGCGTCTTTCGGCGACGAGTACCCCGACGCCAAAGCCGATGTGGGTGGCGCCAAAACCGACCGCCATGGTCAGTATCGCATGCCCCGGCAGCGCCACCAGGCTGATCATCCCAATCGCCAGACAGGTTGCGCCCAACCAGGCGATGGAACGCGGCGCGAAAAAACTGGTCGCGAGCGCGCCGCAACCGTACAACAACAGCCAGAGTCCCGGCAACAGATCGAGACGGTCAAGCTGCCACATCAAAACGGTAATCGCCAGGCTGACGCCAAGACTTGGGAGCACGGCCAGCAGAACGGTGCGCGCCTGACGCGACCAGACGGGTTCACCGCGTTGGCGGGCGCGCCCGAAGGTGAGGAGCAAGTGGCCGGCGAACGCAACGACGAAGACAACGCTCCAAACCAGCGCGAAGTCGAGGCGCGGGCCGAAAGGCAGTACCTTCAAGTTGAGCGCGGCACAGCCGAGAATGGCTGTGCCACCAGCCAGCAAACCCGAATACCCCGAGAGGTGCTCGTAGCGTTGGCTGCGGTCCATTAATGTGCGAATGGTTTCGAGTGTATGTTCGGCGTGTTCCAATTGCATGGCGCGCAATATCCTTTGTGCTTTGTGACACAAAGAAACACCTGACGTTCAAACTCTTCCGATGCGCCCCGTGGCGGGTGGTGGTTTGGTGATCGTACGGTGCTGTTAAGATACTGGCCATCAATGACAACCGCTGGCTTGACGTTTGGTGGGCCGGGGATGACAATGTTGTGTGGCGCCAACGCTCGCAACGAGCCACACGCGGCGCACGACGAGAGTGCGGATGGTTTCGAAGTACAACGTCAAAGTCCAATACGCCGCCTGGATGGCCACGGTGACCCTCGCGACAGTCGTGGTCATGACGGCGGCGCACCTTCGGCGTGAGTTGGACGAGCAGGAAAAAATGACCCAGCGTCGCGGGGAGATCGCCGCGCAAACCCTCGCCAAGTCCGTCGCTCCCGCTGTGGTGAGCAACGATATTTCCGCAATGGCGCGGGCCGTGGAGTTGATCAATCCGGACAAGGAAATCCTTTTCGTCCGCATTCTCGACGGCAACGATCATGAAATCTTCCCCAAATACCGGCAGGTCAAGCCCGAATCGCTGATTACCGTGAAGGCGCCCGTGGAAGACGGGTCGAAGATGGTGGGCGCCGTGGAGGTGGGGATGGGACAGGCCTCCATGAGCGGGGCGGTGATGCACGCGGTGTTCATGGATCTGATCATTGGCGCGATGGCGGTGATCGCGGCGGTCGGGGTTTCGTTTCTCGCGTCGGGGCCGGTGCGGGGCTCGCTGAAAGAGCTGCTGGGCTTCGTGAAGCGCGTGGATGCCGGGGAATCGCGTGGCGAACAACTCGAGAGCGACCTCGCCGAGGTGAACGACATCGGCAAATTGCTGAACGACCTGGTCAAACGCGTGGAAGAGGCGCAGGTGAAACTGGCCCGCGCGCAGAAACAGTTGAAGACGACGCAGAAAGAGATGGACGAGTACACCCACGTGATCAGCCACGATTTGAAGGAACCGCTGCGCGGGATCGAAGCGTTCAGCAAGTTTTTGGTGGAAGATTACCGGGACAAGCTGGATGAAGAAGGGCGCCACCGCGTCGATGTGATCCGGAATGCGGCGCTGCGGATGCAGCGGTTGATCAACGATCTTTTGAAGTTCTCGCGTCTGGGCCACCAACGAAACCCGTTCGCGCCAGTCGGCCTCAACGCCATGCTCATCCATGTGCGCGTGAACCTGCAGTACGCGCTCGACGCGAAGAAGGTGGATCTGCGCGTGGACAAATTGCCGACGGTCATGTGTGACGCGACGGCGATGACGGAGGTGTTCCACAACCTCATTTCCAATGCGATCAAGTACAATGAGAACCCGCATCCGGTTGTCGAGATTGGCTGCGAGGAAAAGCTGGATCCGCCGACGGGTTCGGCCGAGTACGTCGTTCATGTCCGGGATAACGGTGTGGGCATCAAGCCGGAGTACTTCGAGAAGATTTTCCAGATTTTTCAACGCTTGCAGCGTGACGACGAGGGGACGGGGATTGGATTGACCATCGTGAAGCGCGTGATAGAGTGGCACGGCGGTCGCGTCTGGGTGGAGAGCGAGCTCGGCAAGGGCACGACATTTTGCTTCACCCTGCCGAAACGGGGACTGATGGAAACCCAAACCGCAACCGCCATGGACACCACCAGGACGACAGCCAATGGACGCGCCGAACTCGCACGCACCGTTTGACATTCTCCTGGTGGAGGACAACCCGGCCGACGTGGAGATCACGATGGAGGCCTTTCGGCGCAGTCGCAAAGGCAATCGCGTCTTCGTCTGCCGCGATGGCGAGGAGGCGCTGGACTTCCTTTTTCAGCGCGGCCCGTACTCCAAAGCCGGCACGGCGCCGCGCCCCGACCTCATTTTGCTCGACCTGAACCTGCCCAAGAAAAACGGCGTGGAAGTGCTCGAGCAGGTCAAGACCGATCCGCGGATGAAAGAGATCCCCGTGGTGGTGCTCACAACCTCCGACCGCGAGGAAGACGTTTCCCGCTGCTACAAGGTCGGCGCGAACAGCTATCTCACCAAGCCCGTACAG
>JBGOTY010000355.1:0-3592 GCA_041476745.1 Verrucomicrobiia bacterium
CGCGTCACCTCGCGCGGTTTGCGCGGCGCGGTGGCGTAGGGCAGCATCGAATACTCGGCAGTGATCCAGCAACCTTTCACCCCCTGCTCGCGCATCCAGCGCGGCACACCTTCCTCGACCGAGGCAGCGCACAACACCTGCGTATGCCCCATCTCGATAAGCGCGGAACCCGCCGGCTGCTTGACATAGTGCGGATGGATTTTCACCGGGCGAAGTTGATCGGGTCGGCGACCGTCGGCGCGTTTCATGGCCCGCTAGAATGGGCGGGCGCAAAGAGTGACGCAAGCAATTTTTCCGCATGTGCACTGCACTCCTCCCCGCATTGGCCACGGTTCCAAATGGGATTTCAGGCCAAAGAAATGGGGCTGGGTGCCATAATTTTCTTGATTTCCGGGGCGTTCTGTTGTCAAACTCGCTCGGTGAGTTCTCTGGGCCATCCATCCTCGTCCCGTACCCCTCGCGCTTTCATAAGGTTGGGAGTGCTCCTGGCCATCGGTGGACTCTTGCTTCCGTGGCGGGCAATGGGTGGAACGTGGACGCCACTGAACAACACCGCGCCGAGTTCGGTTTTGACCATGCTCTTGCTGTCCGATGGCTCGGTCATGGCCCAGCAAGCTGGCGCCACCACCACTTGGTATCGGCTGACGCCCGATTCTCATGGCAGTTATGTGAACGGAACGTGGTCCACGCTCGCCTCGATGCACGATTCACGCCTGTATTACTCCTCGCAAGTGCTGCGCGACGGCCGGGTTTTCGTCGCGGGCGCCGAGTACGGCAGCGCCACCAACAAGCAGACCGGGGAAGTGTATGATCCGGTGGCCAATACCTGGACGCTGACACCGACTTCGGGACAAGTGTTTTACGACTCGATCTCGGAGATCGTGTCCAATGGTAACGTGCTGATCGCCCCCGTGTTTCCCAGTTTCTGTGGTCACACCGTGTTGTATGACCCCACGGCGAACACGTGGGTGAGCGGTCCGACGCTGTTTCGAGGTTGCTACCAGGATGAAGCGAGTTGGGTGAAACTGCCCGACAACAGCA
This sequence comes from Verrucomicrobiia bacterium, assembly GCA_041476745.1. Taxonomy (GTDB): domain Bacteria; phylum Verrucomicrobiota; class Verrucomicrobiia; order Palsa-1439; family Palsa-1439; genus Palsa-1439. The sequence goes on from JBGOTY010000355.1 coordinate 1,042, forward strand.
TCCTGACCATTGACCCGTTTGGCACCAATTCGGAACGCTACATTCCGGCGTTGAATGCCTGGGTCAACGATGCCAACGTACCAGTGTCTCTCTATGACAGCTTTGGGTTTGAATTGGGAGCGGGATTCTTGCTGCCCGACGGGCGTACCTTTCACTTGGGCAGCACCGGGCACACCGCTCTGTACACGCCATCCGGCACAACGAGTCCCGGAACATGGGCGGCTGGCCCCGACATTCCCAATGCGCAGGGAACTCCTGATGCGCCGGCAGCAATGATGGTCAACGGCAAGATTCTTTGCGCCGTGTCTCCGACTCCCACCTCTGGCAACCATTTCCCCTCGCCGATAAGCTTCTATGAGTATGACCCGGTCGGCAATTCGTTCACTCAGGTGAACGGTCCCACAGGTCTTACCCTCAATTGGGTGCCGTACGACTCCCGGATGCTCGACCTGCCGGACGGGAGCGTGCTCTTCGCTTGGGATCACACGCAGCTCTACGTGTATCAACCTACAGGCGCTCCGTCGGTCGCCTGGAGACCGACCATCGTGACCATCACACCGAACGCCGGCGGCACGTATCATTTGGCAGGCACGCAGATCAACGGCATCTCGGAAGGCGCCGCGTATGGCGATGATGCTCAGATGAACAGCAATTACCCGATCGTACGCCTGACCGATGGCGCCGGTAATGTCTACTATGCGCGAACCTTCAACTGGAGCAGCACCAGCGTCATGACCGGAAACATGCCGGTGACCACGGAATTCAGGCTGCCGCCCGGTCTGGCTGCGGGAACGTACTCGCTGGTCGTGGTGGCGAATGGCATCAGCTCGGATCCGGTCTCGTTCTATACCCCGGACGCCCTGCGGATCATTTCGCTGAACAACAAGGCGGTGATTTCCTGGCCATCGTCCGCCGTCAATGCCGTGCTGGAAACGACCACCAACCTTGTTGCCGGCACTTGGGTTCCTGACACCGACACCGTGAATATCGTCGGCGGTAGCTTTGTCGTAACAAATACTGCCAACATCGATCATGCTTTCTTCCGTCTGCATGGTCATTGACATGCCCGTGTCCGATGGGGCTGAATTGACTGGAATTGCGGCATGAATAGACTCTGGGTAATCGCCTCGGCGACCGCGGTGTCATGGGCTGTAACAACCTTGGCACAGCCAGCCGTCAGCCCGCTGATACCAAACAGCGCTTCGAGCCTCTTTCGCCAAAACATGTGTCCCATCGCAACTGATCGCGCAGCCACCGGCAAGTCGTTTCCGGATTGAAGTACGAGCTTCCGGATAGTAAGCTCACCCGCAATATCAGATGCGCCCGTAGCTCAACTGGATAGAGCGTTGGCCTCCGGAGCCAAAGGTTGTGGGTTCAAATCCCGCCGGGCGTACCATTTAAGGGAGCAACTTTTTTGAGATTTGCTTGGGGTTTCGGTCATTTCTCTTGCTCCAACCGATTAGCGCATTACCCCTCGCTCACCACACACCACTATGCAGATACTCGTCGATGGCTTTGGCGGCTTTGCGGCCGGCACCCATGGCCAGAATCACGGTGGCAGCACCGGTGACGATGTCGCCCGCGCCGAACACGCCCACCTTTGAGGTTTTAAGCGTTTCAGGATCGGCTTCGATGTAGCCTCCCTTGCGCGTTTTGAGATCGGGTGTGGTGGATTGCACGAGGGGGTTGCTGCTGGTACCGACGGCGATGATCGCCACGTCCAGCGGCAACTCGTATTCCGAACCTCGAATCGGCACGGGACGACGCCGACCGGACTCGTCGGCGGGGCCAAGTTCCATCTTGATGCACCGCGCGGCCCGTAGCCAGCCCTTCTCGTTGCCGAGGAACTCGACTGGATTGTTCAACAACAGAAATTGGATGCCTTCTTCCCTGGCGTGCTTGACTTCCTCGGCGCGGGCCGGCATTTCGGCTTCGGAACGGCGATAAATTACGTACGCGTTTTTCGCGCCGAGCCGCAACGCGCTGCGGATGGCGTCCATCGCCGTGTTGCCGCCGCCAACCACAGCCACGTTCTTGCCGCGGCAATTGTAAATCGGCTCATCGTACTCGGGGAATTTGTAGGCCTTCATCAGGTTGACGCGGGTGAGGAACTCATTGGCCGAATAGACACCACAGAGGTCTTCGCCGGGGACGCCAAGGAACTGGGGCAGTCCCGCCCCGGTAGCGACGAGCACCGCATGGTAACCTTCTTCCCCAAACAGTTCGTCCACCGTGACCGTCTTGCCCACGACCACGTTGAGCTGAAACTCGACCCCCATCCGCTTCATGTTCTCGACTTCCTGTCGGACGATCTCTTTCGGAAGCCGAAACTCAGGAATACCGTAGATCAGCACGCCACCAATCTCGTGCAGCGCTTCAAATACGGTGACCTGATGTCCCCTCTGGACAAGGTCGCCCGCCGCGCTTAAACCTGCCGGGCCGCTGCCGACAATTGCCACTTTCTTGCCCGTCGGCGGCGCGATGGGCGGCAGACCGATCTGGCCGCTCTCGCGCTCGTAATCCGCCACGAACCTTTCCAGATACCCGATCC